>JBHGBF010000250.1:0-8224 GCA_041946865.1 Acidobacteriota bacterium
AACCGGTAACTGGTAACCGGTAACTGGTAACCGATAACCGGCAACCGGCAACGGGTAACTGGTAACTGGCAACGGGTAACCGGCAACCGGCAACCGGCAACCGGTAACCGGTAACGGACGTGATAAACTCTACCCTTTACAAGATGTTCATCCTGGCTCTTGATACTGCCTCGAATGCTGGTGGGGTCGCGCTGAGTCGCAACAGCGAAGTCATCGGTCTGCATCTGGCGAAGACCCCGTTGAAATACTCCGAACGGTTGCTTGACTGGGTGGGATTCCTGCTCAAACAGCACGACATTTCAATGGAACAAGTGGATTGTTTTGCGGTTGCGGCCGGCCCGGGTTCTTTCACCGGGTTGAGAATCGGGCTGGCCGCAGCCAAGGCCTTTGGCCAGGCGCTGGGGCGTCCGGTGATTGCCATCTCTTCGCTTGAGGCGTTGGCTTTTCGGTTTCGTCACGCCTCGTCCCTGGTGGCCCCGGTGGTTGACGCTCGGCGACAACAGATCTATGCGGCGGTGTACGAAACCGGCGGCAGAGAGCCGCGGCTGCGTTTTGGGGAAGAAGGGGGCAGGCCCGACGAATGGATCAGAAGGCTTCCGGATGACGTGTATTGTTTTGTCGGGGACGGAGCGGTTCTCTACAGATCAGCCCTTCTCAACGTGCTGCCCCGTTCCCGGGTGATTGAGTCGGACAACGCGGTATTGGCCGAATTGTGCCAGCTGGCTTACCTCCGTCATTCCCAGGGGAAGGAAACCGGGGCGGAGGCAGTTAAAGCCAACTACATCCGGCCGCCGGACGTGCAGCTTCAGCCGGTCACCGGCGGAAAAACCGCCCGGTCAGGAAGGTCATGAGGCCGAATCCCAAGCAACAGAAGTGCGGTATTCGGCTGGCCACCTTCGAGGATATTCCGGCTCTGCAGCGACTCGATGGGCTGTGCGGCCTGAACGCCTGGACACCTGATATCTACAAGGGCCTGATACTGAACGATGCCTGCCGGGTGACGGTCTGGTTCACCGGCCTGACGATCGTGGGTTTCTGTGCTGTCCGGACGGTGAAGCCGGAGCTGGAGCTTCTGAAAATCGGGGTGGAGCCGGAGCGTCAAGGGGAGGGAATCGGGACAGATCTTTTGCATGGGGCGCTGAAAACGGCCGCCGACTTGGGCTGCCGTGAGTGCTTTCTGGAGGTCAGGTGGTCCAATGAGCGCGCCCTCTCTTTTTATATCAAGGAAGGTTTTGAAATGGTGGGCATCCGCAGGAGATACTACAGAAACCCCGTGGAGGACGCCCGCGTGATGAGGAAGAAACTGTAGCCGCGGCGCTGGAGTGACATGAGACTCATTGTTCATCTGCTGCTTCTCCTTTGCACCTTTACGACCTCCTCTTATGCGGCGGTCCCCGCCCCTGCTCAGATCCTGGGGTTCGCCGTCGGCACTGACCGGCGCCTGGCCGACTGGAGCCAGATTCGTGAGTACTTCCTCCGGCTGGATGCGGCCAGCGACCGCGTTGTCACGCAGGAGTTGGGCGAGACCACGCTCGGCAAACCCATGCTCCTCGCCGTCATCTCCAGTCCCGGCAACCTGCGCCGGCTCGAGGAGTACCGGAAGATCCAGGCGTTCCTTGCCGACCCGAGGATCAAAGAGGAAAAGCCCGAAGCCCTCATCGAGGCCGGAAAAGTCGTGGTCCTCGTCACCTGCGGAATTCATTCGACCGAAGTCGCATCGCCGCTGACCGCCGTGGAGCTGGCTTACAACCTGGCGAGGTCACGCGCTCCAGAGACGCTCGAGGTTCTTGATCGGGTCATCCTGCTGCTCGTTCCTTCCTTGAACCCGGACGGCACGACGCTCGTGGCAGAGTGGTACCGGAAAACGCTGGGGACGCCGGCCGAAGGGACCTCACCGCCGGAGCTCTACCATCCGTATACAGGCCATGACAACAACCGCGACTGGTTCATGTTTACTCAAAAGGAGACCCGGCTGCTGGTCGAGAAGGTCCACCAGCGATGGCACCCGCAGATCGTAGTGGATCTGCACCAGATGGGAACCTACGGAGCGAGACTATTCATCCCGCCGTTCATTGATCCTATCGATCCGAACGTGGATCCGATCCTGCAGGCCGAGATCGCGGATCTCGGCACTTCGATCCTCTCCTCCCTCGTGCGCTCAGGACGCGCCGGAGTAGTGACCAATGCGATTTTTGACGCGTTCACTCCAGCTCGCGCTTACCAGCACTATCACGGCGGCATCCGTATTTTAATGGAGGCAGCCAGCGCCCGGCTCGCTTCCCCCATCACCATCAGTCCCGCCCAGTTGAAACCTCTACCCGATTTCGACCCGAATCAGGCTTCATGGAACTTCCCGCTGCCCTGGCAGCCGGGGACCTGGAGAATAGGCGACGTAATCGCCTACCAGAAAGAGGCGGTCGAAGCCTGCCTGCTTCACGCCGCTCGCTATCACAAGGAATGGTTGCGGGGCTTCCGCAAAGTCGGAGAGAACGCGTGTACGCGGCGACGACCCTATGCCTTTATCATACCGGCCGATCAGAAGGACCGCCAGTCCCTCCTTGATCTCCTGGAGGTCCTCCGCCTGGGCCAGGTGGAGGTGCATTCCGCGGATAGTGACTTCCAGGTGCCGGCGAAGCTCCTCTCTGCGCCTTACGGCGATCCGCAGCGATCCCGGTTCCCGCGCCGGAGCTTCGTCGTCAAGGTCGCCCAGCCGTACGGGGCCTTTGCGAAAACCCTGCTCGAGCGCCAGAACTATCGGATGCCCGCCGGTAAGGGAGTACGAGCGCCTTACGACGTCACCGGCCATACGCTTGGCCTGCTCCTGGGAGTCGAAGTCTACCAGGCCGACCAGCCCTTTGATCCCCCGCTGACTCCGGTGACCGGCGACTTCCGTAAGGAGTACGGGACGGAGGTCTTGGGCGAAGGCCCCTATTGCCTCTTCAGCCACGAAAACAATGCTTTTGCCGTCCTTGTCAATCGCTTTCTGAAGGGCGGCGCCTCCGTCTCTTGGGCGCCTAACGGCTTTCAGGCAGACGGAAAGGGATTCCCGGTTGGTACTTTCATGGCTCGTTTCCCGGGCGATACGGCCGCGTTGCGGAAGCTGGCTGAAGGACTTCCGGTCACGATCGAACGAATGAGCAAGGCGCCGCAGCTCGCCTGGCAGGAACTGCGCAGCCCGAGAATCGCTGTCTACCAGAGTTATGATCCCTCGTCCGACGAGGGCTGGACCCGATGGGTTCTGGAGAAGAACGAGTTCGGTTTTCAGCTGCTGACGGACAAGAACCTGCGCACCGGAGACCTGACCGGACGCGACATTATCGTGTTGTGCAGCCAGGATCCGAAGTCGATCGTGCAAGGGCTTTCCGAGCCGTATCCCGAAGAGTACCGCGGAGGAATAGGGACGGAAGGACTGGCGAGACTCAAGACATTTGCGCAACAGGGCGGCGTGCTGCTTTTGCTGGGTGAGGCCTGCGGTCTGGCCAAGCAAATGGGGCTCGAAATCGACGACTTGACGACGGGGCTGGATAGAGAACACTTCTATATCCCGGGAACGCTCCTCAGGACAACCGTCAACAACCGGCATCCCATAGGCTATGGGATGGCCCCGGAGGCGGCCGCCATGTTTGACAGCAGCCCCTTCTTCGATTCGTCCCGCGGCCTGGCGGTCGTCCGGTACGCGAGCCAGGGAACGGTCCTGAGCGGCTGGGCCCGAGGCGAGAACCTGCTTTCGAACCAGTCGGGCCTGACCGAACTGCGGACCGGACAGGGAGCCGTGATCCTCATCGGTTTTCGGACCCAATTTCGTGCCCAGGCCCGCGCGACCTTCAAGTTTCTGTTCAATTGCCTTTACTATGCGACGACATTCCGAAGCTGAGGTACCGGTTACCGGTTCCCCGTTACCGGTAACCGGCAACCGGCAACTGTTCGGATGGTGCCACTATGAATCGACGTGATTTCTGGAAACTCGTAGTTGTGACCAGTTTGATCTCCACCGGCCTGGTGCTGTTCTTCCTTCGCTGGCCTGCCCCTCCGCCCACCAAAGCCGAATTCGACCAGAAGGGCGCCTCAAGCTTTGACACGGCCCTGAGCGAGGAGGAAAAGGTCAACATCCGGATTTATGAGACGCTGAGCTTGGGCGTGGTCAACGTAACCAGCACGACGGTCGACTACAATTTCTTTCTCGAACCCATTCCCCGGGAAGGGGTGGGAAGCGGATTTTTCCTGGATTCCCAGGGGCACATCGCGACCAATTACCATGTCATCCAGGACGCGACGCGGCTGGAAGTAACCCTCTTCGGGGAAAGCATGAGCCACAAGGCCACGGTCGTGGGAGCTGACCCCACGAACGATATCGCCGTGCTTAAGATCGACTGCCCGAAGGAGGGGTGCCGGCCGCTGAAGCTTGGCAAGAGCAGCGACCTCAAAGTGGGGCAGCGGGTTCTGGCGATCGGCAACCCGTTCGGCCTCGAACGAACGCTCACCACCGGAATCATTTCGTCGCTCGGCCGAAGAATTGAATCCCGGGGCGGAGTTATCGACGAAGTGATCCAGACCGATGCCGCCATCAATCCGGGCAATTCCGGCGGTCCCCTGCTCAACACGCGCGGAGAGGTCATCGGTATCAACACCGCGATCGTCTCCCGGTCCGGCGACTACGCGGGAATTGGGTTCGCAGTTCCGGTGGACACGCTGGCCCGGATCGTTCCCGACCTGCTGGAACACGGCAGAGTCCTCCGGCCGTACTTTGGCGCGCAGGGTCGTCCCCTGACGGAGGAATTGGCTGAGGCCATGCGCCGCTCGGACCTCGGTCTGGAGGTTCCGGTCGACCAGGGGTTCCTGGTTGAGGTTGTCCGCCCGGGCGGCACCGCGGATCAGGCGGGCATCCTTGGAGGGGACCAGCGGGTCTATTGGAACCGCCGCCCCCTCATCGTCGGTGGTGATATCATCGTGGACTTAGGAGGCAAACCGATCACCTCAGCCGACGACATTGACAACGTGCTCGAGGACAAACGACCGGGAACCCGGATCAGCATCACCTATTACCGCCACGGCCGCAAGATATCGAAGCAGATTGAGCTGATCGGGCGAGACACGGCCGGCACCCGACGCTTCCGCTTCTAACCGCGTGCCGCGGATCGACGCGTGCTGCGGATCGACGCGGATCTGCCGCGGATCGACGCGTGCCGCGGATCTACCGCGGATCGGCCCGGATCTACCGCGGATCGACGCGTGCCGCGGATCGACGCGGATCTACCGCGGATCGACGCGGATGACCCGCGACAAAAACACCTTCGTAGATTTTCAGACTCGAGCGTTATAGTTAGTGAAGCCGTAGAAGCGGAGGAAAACACAAATGGTGAATAAAGTCATATTGGTAGGACGATTAGGCAAAGACCCGGAGATGAGGTATACAGCGGGCGGGACTCCGGTGACCCACTTCTCCCTTGCCACCAACGAGAGTTGGAAGGGCCAGAACGGCGAGCGCCAGGAGCGGACCGAGTGGCACAACATTGTCGTCTGGAACAAGCTGGCGGAAACCTGCAATCAATACCTGAGCAAGGGCAAAATGGTATATATCGAAGGCAGGATCCAAACGCGAGAGTGGGACGACAAGGACGGCAACAAGCGCCGGACCACGGAGATCGTGGCTTCCGACATGAGGATGCTCGAAAGGAAGTTGGACGGCGCACCGGCGGCCGAGGCTGGCGGGGAACGTCCGGCGGCGTCCGCGAAGCCCATGGAACCCGGTATCACCGATGACGATATCCCGTTTTAGGGAAACGAGAGGAAAACGGGAGTCGGAAGGAGCATGCCTTTTGTCATTCTGACTTCTGACGCCTGATTTCGTTTTTTGCCGTATGCGATTCAAGATCTCACTGGCCCAGATCAACCCGACAACCGGCGACATCGGGGGTAATGCGTCAAAGATTGTGCGCGGAATCGAGCGGGCCCGGAAGGAAGGCGCCGACCTCGTGGTCTTCCCCGAGATGTGCCTGACCGGATACTGCCTGGACGAAAAACTGCTGATCAACCTGCAGTTTCTGAGGGCCAATCGCGAGATTCTCCTCGGCCAGGTGGCACCCGCTTGCCAGGGGATTACGGCGGTGGTTGGCTTCATTGACTTCGATGAACAGCGCCGGGGTCCGGATAACCGGGTGGTCCGGCGCAACGCGGCCGCTGTCCTGCGGGATGGGCGGGTACTCCAAATCGTGAGGAAACGGCTTCTGCCCGCCTATCGCTACTTCGAGGACAAACGGTACTTCGAGCCGGGTCGCGAGGTCGAGCCGGTCAACATTCCAACCCAAGAAGGCTCTGTCCGAATCGGTGTCCTGATCTGTGAGGATTTATGGGATGAAGGATACGAGCTGAAGCCGACCGCCATCTATGCGGAAAAGGGCGCTGAGCTTCTTGTCTGCGTTAACGCGAGTCCTTTTGTCGGCTCTAATCCGGGGCGGCGGGACGCGAAGCGGTTTGTCCGTTCCGTCGGGCTCGCCCAGAAGGCCTCCCGGTACGGAATTCCCGTCGTATACGTCAACACCGTTGGCATCGGTGACAATGGAAAGAACATCATTCCCTACGATGGATTCAGCCTGGCTTACGACCGTGACGCCAGGCTGATCGCTGCCTTGAAGGCTTTCGCCGAGGATCAGCAGTCGATTGTCTTGGAGAACGGACGGGGGTGTCCCGTAGCCGAGCCCGCGTTTGACCGGGAGGCCGAGATCTACGCCGCTCTCGTCATGTCGGTCCGTGACTACTACGACAAGCTTGGCATTTTCCGGGGCGTTCTCGAAGCGGTCTCGGGCGGGATCGATTCCGCGCTTGGGACGGCGATTGCCTACGACGCGATGGGCCGAGACCTCCTCACGCTCTACAACCTGCCTTCCCGGTACAACTCACCGAAGACACAGGCGCTCGCGCGGACCCTGGCCGAGAATTTCCAGGTCCCGTATCATGTCGTGCCCATTCAGGACATGGTCGACAGGGTCATCCAGGACTTCGAAAAGTACCTGCATCCTTTCCGCATGCCCGTGACACTGGAGAACCTGCAGTCGCGCATCCGGGGGCTAATCATGATGGCTGAGTCGAATGATCGCCAGGCTCTCCTCCTGACGAACGGCAACGAAACCGAAATCGCGCTCGGGTACGCCACGCTGTACGGAGACATGGTGGGCGGGCTTTCCGTGATCGGGGATCTGCCCAAGCCCGATGTGTATCGCCTGGCCCGGTACGTGAACCGCAAGTGGGGCCGGGCGATGATCCCGGAAGAAATCTTTACCATTCCGGCTTCAGCCGAGCTGAAAGAAGATCAGGTTGACCCGTTCGACTACGACGTGGTCGGTCCGATGATGAACGACTTTACCGAGATGGGCTGGAGCCCCGATGAGCTGACCGAGCATTTCCGGGCACACACTCTTCCCCCGGAGAAGTACGGGGATGCGACTGGCGCGCTCTACAGCAAATACACGGTCGATCAGTTCGCGCAGCTGGCCTCGCGACTCTATCGGACACTCAGCCGGTCGGTCTACAAGCGCCTCCAGGGCGCTCCGATCATCGCGGTCTCCGACCGCGCCTTCGGCTTTGACCTGCGGGAAACGATCATCAACGGCTGGAACGGCCGGTAACGACGAAAAGCCATGTCGTCCATAGCTTTGCTGGCTTTTTTGGCTTTTTTGTCGATGCTTGACCGGTCGGCTGAGCCCCGGCTAATATATGCAGCTCGTATAGACGCCTAGGACCTCATCGCAGCGGCGGCATCTGATGGTTTCAGGGATTTCTGCAAACCGGGGGATATTCCGCCAGATTCGGAGATGGTCTTCCCGCACGTCTTCCTCGTCGGAAGGGAGGAGCTCGGGGCTGCGGCGGACATGCATGACGCGGAAGCGATAGAAGCTGGCGAAGTCGCAGCGGTAACAGGTCAGCTTGCGAAAGCCGACAGCCAGCTCGATTTGACGAAAACGATCCTGGAAGACGATGGTTTGCCCGGAGGGCTGAGCAAAAATCCGGCTGTCGAAAACCATGGCGGAAGGTTACCTCAGTAAGCGGCAGAGGAGCAAGGGTTGAGGGGCCCTGAAAAGAGGGCAGGGGGCGTTTTCCCAGACCTCACGTAAGTGCTGAGCACTAACGGTCTAAAGTCTTGCCGCGAAGAATTATTTATTCTGAGTAATCCCTCAGTCTTGTTTGTAGTGCCGCCTTTAGGCGGCACTCTGGACTTTGGCGAAAATAA
>JBHGBF010000251.1:0-8171 GCA_041946865.1 Acidobacteriota bacterium
CCTCAGAACTCTATTTCAACTACCCCTCCGGAAATGTCTGCATCTGTCGGAAAAGATTCCCGCTGTCATTCGGAACAAATCAACCCTGGTGCTTAACTTTTGCGGTCTTCATCGCATATGCTATTGACATCATCGACGAGACGGTTATGACCAGGAAGATCGTTTCCATCCTGCTCAGTGTGTCACTGTTTTTGAGCGGATGTGCAGGTAAAAAGGCCAAGGTGGCCCAGCCGCCGGGTCCGAGCCCCTTTGAAGTCGCCGAAAAGAACTACCTCGTGGGCAACTACACGGCCGCCATCGAAGCCTACGAGCAGTCATTGCAGCAAAACGATCCTCGTAACCGCCAGTCGGCGCTCTTTCGTCTGGCCGTGAGCTACGCGCTCAGGAACGCTTCGCCGGACGATCTGGCCAGGTCCAAGTCGCTGTTTGATCTCCTGATTCGGGAATATCCGAGCACGCCTCTGGCCGATCAGGCGAAGCTGCTATCCAGCTCAGTCCAACTGGTTCGGGAGCTGGAGGCGGGACGGCGTCAGAACGAAGAGCAGCTGCAGCGCCTCTCTGGCCAGGTGACGGAAATCCTGCAGAGGATTGACGAGCTGGAGAAGCGCCAGGAGGCCGAGCGGAATGACCCGCTCAGGCGAGCGGGTGTCAGCCTTCGAGACGGCAATGTCAAGAAGGCAGCCGAAATCTATCAGGCCTACCTATCCACGCCAAACGCCCCGAACCGCGATGAGGCGGCCTTTCGACTCGCACTCATTCAACTGAGCCAGGAGGCCGGGCTGCGAGACAGCCGCCTGGCGCTCAACCTGCTCGATCGCATTCTCAAAGAATGGCCCGAGAGCCCCTACGCCCCGCAGGCCCGGCACCTGCTCTCGGTCCATCGGGAGCTCGCGCGCCTGCGGTCCCAGGTCGAAAACCAACAGGCAGAGCTCAAACAGCTGAGCGACGCCCTGAACGCGCTTAAGGCTATTGACCTGAAGCGCCGCTGACCGTCGAGCAGGGCCTGCTACAGAGCCGCCGGCCTACTCACTGGGCCGGTCAGCGTCGGACAGGGTGAACTTTGCGAGGAGTTGCTCGGTGGCCCGGGCCATCTGGGCCAGAGAATGGGCGACAGCATCCACGCGGGTCAATTCCGCCAGCATTTCGTTGGCGGCAGCCCCCACCTCTTCAGCCGCAGAGGAGTTTTCTTCCGTGATGGCCGTCAGTTCCTGCATGATCGTCCCGACTTTTCTCGAAAAAGCCTGCATTTGGGACACCGCATCGGCGATACTCGCCAACCGATCCTTGTTCGTAACCACGGCGCCGCGGATATTTTCGAGGAGCTTTCCGGCGCGTTCAGCCAGATCAGCGCCTGCTTCGACCTGCTGCAGCTCTGAAGCCATGACTCGCAGCGCGTCGTGAATGCCGTTTTGCACTTTCTCTACGATTTCGGTAATTTCCCGGGTCGCTGAGGCGCTCCGCTCTCCCAGGCTCCGTATTTCTCCGGCGACAACTGAAAAACCGGCGCCGTACTGGCCGGCGTGGGCCGCCTCAATGGCGGCATTAATACCGAGCAACTTGATCTGATAAGCAATACTCCCGATCAGCCTGATGATGACATCGATTCGCTCCGAGCTGGTTCCGAGCCGCTCCACCGTTTGCCCGGTCGCGGAAACGGAAGCCTGAATCGACTTCATGCTATGCAGAGTACGGCTGACCGCTTCGGTCCCCACTTTGGAGGCATCGGCGGCTTCGACTGCCAGAGAAGAGCCCTGCCTGGCCTCCCGAGTCACCTCGTCGATCCGGTTGACCAGTCCGTCCAGCGATTCGTTCGCCTGGCTGACCTGTTCGTTCTGGGCGATCGTGGAACGAGAGACCTGATCGATCGAGACTTTTACATGCTCGGTGGCCTGCGTGATCTGGTCGATGCTGGCTGCCAGTTTCTGGCTGACCTGGAGCAGCTTGTAGGCCTGCTCGGTAGTCAGGAGGACCATGCTGCTCAGGCCGCCGGGCTCAGCGTTATAGGTCACGACCGGGATGCCGCGCCGGGTGGCGCGATTGATGTAGAAAACCAGTCTGGCGTCAAAAACTCCGACGGCCAGGCCGTCGTAGCCCCTTTCGATCAGCGAATCCAACAGCGGCCCGTACACCCCTGCGTCCGTTCTTCCTTCCCGCAGCGTCAGTTCGGGCACAATCCACTCGGCGCTCGCATGCAGAGGCCGGATTTTCGCTGCCGCTTCCTTCACCCCTTCTTCGACCTGGTCCCAAAAAGAATTAGGAGCACGACCCAGGACGGCGATCCGCAGCTGCTTCGAAGCGACCTGGTCAACCGGGTGACTCAGGCGGCGTTGCGCTTCCTCCCGGGTTATCGCCCCCACGCCCTCTTGCCAGAATTGGTCGCAGTTTTCCGGCGTCGCTAATTCCAGCTCGGTCAGCAACCGGGGCGTGGGCGGCTGCCAGCCGGCCACCAGGTGATTGAACAAATGGATCACCGGTTCATGCCCTTGCGCGTAAGGATCCTGCCCCAGAGTCGCTGCGATCGCTCCCTTCTTGACACACGCCATCGTTTCGTTACCGAAATCATGGCATACGACCTTTGTCCGCCCGGCGCGCCCCGCCTCCTCCACGGCCCTTGCGACGCCAGCTGGAACTCCCCCGTGAGTAAAGTAAATCCCGTCGACGGCCGGAAGATTCTTCAACAACTCGCTCGTCACACGGTAGGCGTCGTCCAGTGTCGTTCCGCAGTCTGAATCATAGACCACACTGATGCCGGGAAACTCCTTCAGCAAGGCCATCTGGAAACCTTTTCGCCTGAGCTGATGGGAGACCATCGAGGGACGGTGCAAGACGGCCACCTGGCCCCGTCCGCTAAGCGCTTTTCCCATGGCCTGTCCGCACATGTAGCCTTCCAGATAGGAGTCGGCGCCCACGTAGCACAAGCGATGACAGGGAGGCTCGGTGGCCGCGTTGAACTCGGCCGCTCCCACCTGGAGTTTCGCGAGCATCGCGTTTACCACGTCGGCCAGCCGCTCGAAGCCCGGAAAGTCGTCGCGCCGCAGAGGTTGAGATGAAACGGCGAGGCGGGCAGAGAGGTTCCCTTGAGCCAGCTCGGCCATGGCACGCGTCAGGGCGGTGAAATCCGTTTCGACCAGCTGGCTTGCAAAATCGATCAGGCGGTCGAGCGAACGACTCGTCCCGCCAGGTGACCGATTTCCCCAAAACAAGCCTGTTTTTCGACCCGTCTCACCGCTGACGTTTTGGACCGACCGATTTCCGGCTCGCATCAAACCCTCCAGGCGCAGAAAGCATAACTTCAGAGCCCAGCGCCGTCAACGCCGGGGCTGGGACGGGGCGCGAGTTTCAGGTGGAGCTCCGGCGCAAGGGCAGGCAGGATGCGCTGCTCAAGATTGGTCCCGATCAGTCGTCAAGCCGGCCGCGGTCCCGCTTCTTTTCCGATCTGCGACGCTTTTCTTCCAGCCGTTTCTCGACAGAACCTGCGGTCGGCCTTGTCCGCTTTCGTTTACGAACGGGCCTGGCGGCCTGCCGTATCAGCCGAAGGAGGCGATCCATCACGTCCTCGCGGTTTCGTTCCTGGGTCCGATAGCGGCGGCCTGTGAGGAGCAGCATGCCGTCTTGAGAGACTTTCTTCCCAGCCAGCCTGATCAACCGTTCCTGGACCTCGACCGGCAGGCCGGACTTCCTTACGGGCAAGCGAAGCTGAACTGTCGTCGCAACCTTGTTCACGTTTTGTCCGCCGGGCCCTCCCGACCGCACGAACTGGAGCTCGATCTGCGACTCGTCGATGGCAACTCCTTCGGTGACTTGAAGCATGATCAGTCACCTCACGGCTCCTGGACCAGCTGCCCGGTTTCGTCGATGGCGAAGGTGGGCCATTCCGTCCTGGCTGGATCGGCCGGCCTGGCGGTGACTCGAAAGTGACGGTCGCCTTCGCTTTCGATACCGTAAGTGTAGCCGCGCCGGTTTTCGCTCGAAAAAGGAATGGCCCCGTCCGATACCAGGTCCTGGAAGCTGCCGTAACGTCCGTGCGTAATCACGTAGATCTTTTCCGCCCGGGCAATAGACTGCAAATCCATCCGGACTCCAACCGTATCGATCTGCTGCTGGGGCGGACCGCCGCCGACAGTTGTCTCGGTCAAGGCGCTACGATACAAAAACAATCCGATCGCCCCAGCCAGCAGGATCACCAGCAGACACCCGAGCGCTCTCACTGATTTTCCCTGATATTACGGAACAACTGTAGCGCGGCCGGCCGGCTCTCCATGACCGGGAACCCCCGCCGGCCGGTCCGATGTCTCAGCTCTTCTATGACCGAGGCAGCGGCAGGGGTCGTCGGTTTTTCCAGAACGAAGTCTATGCTTGAAGAGTCCTCATTCGGGCGAACCTGGACCAAGGATGGCTCGCTGGAGACCGGGTAGAGGCCCCAATACTCATCATCCTCAAAGATCCACCCGTCCTCGTCCGCATCATTGCCGGCAACCACGAAGTAGTAACCGGCAAACATCGGGTGGAACTTGAATTCAAACTTCCCGTCCTTCTTCCCCTCCTCCTCTAGATCGACCGCCTCGGTCGTGCGAACCGTCTCCAGGGTACGGGGATCGAGGGCCAGGACGTACACTTTGCCCAGGTTTCCGATTCCGCTCGGGGTCCCGACCTGCATCACCACCTGAATGGTTTCGTCTCCGCCGTTCGATTCCAGCTGGATCTCGCCCGTATATTCGCCGTCAGCCAGACCGGTGCGATTAACCGTGACGGTCAGAACTGAACCAGACTTCGACACCGTCAGCCAGCCCGACCCTTTATGCAACACCACGGCTGGGTCGTAGACATCCAGGGTCCCGCCGCCGCCATTGGACACGGTTGCCGTCATCTCCGTCTGGATGTAGCCGAAGTCCATTTTGCTCGTCGAGACGATCAGCTTAGCGGGCGCCGCAATGACATCCATGACCTTTTTGAGAGCTTCCACGGGATCAACCAGGCCGAAGCCATAGTACTCGTCTTCGCCCGGCTCACCGATATCAAGCGCACTCTGCTCCAGTATCTGCTTGATTTGCTCGGGGCTCAGGTCCGGTTTTGCGGCCAGCAGCAGCGAAACGATTCCCGTCACGTGCGGGGTCGCCATCGAGGTTCCCTGCTTGAACACGTAAGTCGGCTGGTCGTCGTCCTGATTCCAGCCGGTGCTCAAGACGCCGTCCACGTATCCGTCGTTGTTGGAGTCCATGGCGGAGTTGCCGCCCGGCGCCACAATCGTGACGTAGTGAAGGCCGTAGTTGGAATACGGTGCCCGGTTGCCGGATGCATCGATCGCCCCGACGGCAATGACCCCCGGATAAGCTGCCGGATAGCGAGGCGTAGAGCTGTTCTGATTTCCGGCCGCCGCCACGATAGAGACACCGGCGCCAAGCGCCGCCTGAACCGCATTCCTCTCGGTGAGGCTGTCGCCGTCCGAGGAAAGGCTCATGTTGATCACGCTCGCTTTTTTGGTGGGCGGAGCACACGCGGCATTTGCCAGCCCAGCCGCGTACAGGATCGCCTGGGAGATATCGTAGGATGTGCCTCCCCCCGCGCCCAGCGCCCGGAGAGTCATCAGCGGGCTCGACCAGTTCACGCCCGCCAGTCCGTTGGTATTGTTGGTGGCCGCACCGATGGTGCCGGCGACGTGAGTTCCGTGATAACTGCTGGTCTTCTTGTTCGGATCGTCGCCCACATCCTCGGCGTCGGGATCGGGGCCGTCTCCGTCGAGCGAGATCTGAGGATCAGTGATGAAGTCGTAGCCTTCGCCGGTCAGCCGGGCCGCAAGGTCCGGGTGCCCATACTTGGCGCCGGTATCGATGACGGCAATGATCGTGTCCGGGCTCCCCGTGGTGATATCCCACGCCTGGGGGAGCTTGATGTACGGGTAATGCCACTGAAGATCATAAAACTGGTCGTTCGGATCAGCAGAAATCCTGCTGATGTAATTGGGCTCGGCATACACCACGTCAGGCTCGAGATTGAGAGCTTCGACGGCCTGAAGAGTCGAATTCTTCGCGGCGAGCAGGACCGACGCCGGTGACCCGGCCGAGCGCAACGAAACGCCTCCCGTAATCTGACGTGATTCCAGCAGATGCACGCCGGTCGGGCTCTTGACTTTGACCCGGCCGCCATGTCGCCTGGTGATCTGGTCAAGGGCGTCGGGCGCAGCCGTTGGCCGCAAGCGGACGATCATATCCCCCGGCACGAAATCCAGCCCGGCATCAAGCCGAACGCCCTTGGCGGCGCTCGCCGGATATGGCACTTGCCTGGACAACTTCAGGGCTGTCGGGAAAACCGCGGCGCCGGCCAAAGAAGGCGTCAATTCGCCCGATATCGTGCCGTTTCCGCGCTGCGGTGGGACCGCGGAAAGCGACAGAACCTGGCCGGCAGGCGCATAAAGAAAAAGCTCAAAGGAGAAGATATCGAGATCGGACTTGACTCGGATAAACCCGCCAATCTGAGGTTTGATGGTGGGGATGATGTCCCCCAAGGTGCGGGGAGCGTGCTCAAACGGCTCAAGCACAAACCCGGCCGACTGGCCCGTCAGGTTGCCCTCGACGTCGTAGACTTCGACGACCACGTGGGCGGGGCTCGAATTCACGTTGAGAAAGGTGAGACCTGTCGAGAAGCCGATACTGTCGTCCGTGGCCAGATGAGAGAAGACAAAATCGTTAAACGGCGTGCTTTGCAGCTGTACCGACGAGAGGAAGCGCGGCGGAGTCGAATTGGCGTCGCCGAAGGTGATGTCCCCCACCACGCCGGCTATGTCGCTGTCCACCCGAAGCCATCCGATAAACTGCGAGGTCAGGCCGAGCAGGCTCGCGGCCCTTTTCCGGATCATTCCCTTCGCCGGGATCGTCTCGGTCCAGCTCGCCACAAGCTGCGAGGCGCCTGGTGCCGGCACAGGATTGAATTGGAATGCCGACAACTTGACGTTCGCCGACTCGTCGGTCGGGTTAATTAACGTGATTTCCGAGGTGTAACCGTAAGCTTCCGCGAGCTGCGCTCCGTAAAGCACAAACGGTATCTTGCGGGTAGACGAAGGGGCGGCAATGGCGTTACGGCCACCGAAAGACCTGGTGTTGCCGAAGTGTTCGTACCCGATCAGTCCCGTGTCAGCCGAGGCCATCACGTACGCCGGAGAAGGGATCGGAACCGTGAAGATCTCCTTTACCTTGCCGGTGAACCGGCCTCCCAACTGGCCGACCGGAATGCTGATCTGCCTGGTCTCGAGCGGAACCTCGTCGTTGCCTCCAAAGAGCTTGAGGTTCACTTTGACATCCGTCTGAGCCGCCGCGTATAGGCTGATCTCGGCAAAATCTTCGCTTCCCGCCGGCAATTCAGGAAAGATGACGTTACGCCGCATGGCGTCGTCAACCGCCACGGCTTCGGCCCCGTCTATTTGATGGTTTCCAAAGTCCAAGTTGTAGCTCAGGAAGAAGCCCACCACGCTCATGTTGGTGCTCAGAAGCACCAGGCAACCGTCGAATTCAGTCCGGCCGGCGAAGAGTTCCGTTATCTGGCGGGCAAACTGCGTATTAGGCGGTATCGTGAAGCCGTCCGCATCCACGACCTGACCCGTGTTGTCCAGGAGCCCCAGCAGAACATCGGCCGAATCCGTCGTCGGATTCGCGATCGCAACAGCCGTCATTGAAGCGGCATCGGTCTTGATTCGTGGAAAAAGAAGGACTAAGCGGTACTGGGTCTGTGCGAGAACCGGAGTTACAGCCGTGACACCCAGCAGGAAAAGTGCTGCGAAGCACAACACCCTGGCGGGATAACTCCAAGCAGAGCTCATATGGACCTCCCCCTGAAAACGGCCCAAGTCTAGTAGGAGCCGGAGAACCGGTCAATTGAAAAGCTCACGGGCGACTAACCGCTCAGTCTTGTTTGTAGTTCCGCCTCGCGGCGGGCGTTGAATCAAGCCTTCGAGTCCCATTCGCCTCGCTCGCCGTAGTGCTTCGATCTAACGCCCGCCTGAAGGGGGAACGACAAACAAGACTGAGAAGGTGTGAAAAAATCAAGCGAGTTGCTGCCGGCCCGTCGTGGCCGGGCTCTCGAGAGTCCGGCAGCCGGGCTCTGGAGAGCCCGGCCCTGGACTTCGGCGAAAGTATACAGATGAATCAACTGGAACCGCTGCTGTGTGGCTGTATCACGCT
>JBHGBF010000252.1:0-8160 GCA_041946865.1 Acidobacteriota bacterium
CTATCGCGCATGATAAGATCTGAGGGACAAATTCTCAGATTTGCGGCGCTAGCCCGCTAGCCATGGATACTTGAAATACTGGAGGCACGAGCCTTCAGCGATCTGCCAACAGTCCTGGTGAACGACTTTCTGGATCAGGAATCTAAGCGTCCAAAGTCCTGGCTGAAAGCTGAATGCTGATCGCTGACAGCTTCTGAAAGTACAATCTCATGCCTCTAAATATCTAAGCGTCCCAGTCTTAGCTGACAGCTGAACGTTGATCGCTGAAAGCTGATCGCTGACAGCTTCTGACCATCAATGATCTCAGGTTCCGGCTGGGATGACCTGCGCGACGCGGCCCACGCCTCGACAACGTGCGCATCGGCCGCTTCCGACCGGATGACAGAAAGTGCATTCACTTCCTCTCCCGGTACTTCCGAATTCGACCTGGGCTATCGCATATCCCCTGTGTCCGCGGCCGTAACAGTGACGGCAACGGCCGCTGCCCTCGCAGTCCGGGCACGTCATCATTTTTGGCTCGTTGTCTCCCATGTGCCACACTCCTACCCTATGACTATACTACTCTCCCACCGAAATCAAACCCCGGATTTTTCTGGCCTATAATAGGGAACTAATGACGAAAAAGAAATGGGTAATCCTTCCTGCGTTACTCCTTGTCATTCAGGTATTTCGACCGGAGAGGGCCAATCCGGAAACGGCTTCAGACCTGGCGCTCGGTGGCAGCGGCGCTCCTCAACAAGTTCACCGGATCTTGGAATCCGCCTGTTTCGGCTGCCATTCCAACCAGACTGTCTGGCCGTGGTACTCAACTGTCGCCCCGGTCTCCTGGCTCATCGCGGACGACGTCAAGCGAGGCCGTCGAGAACTGAACTTCTCCGAATGGGAGCGCTACGACGCCGGGGAAAAAGCCCACCTTCTGAAGGAAGTAGGGGAGGTCGTCCGGGAGGGAGAAATGCCTCCCTGGACATATCGCCTGCTTCACTCCGAAGCCAGACTCTCCGAGGCGGACGTGGCAGCGCTTGCCAAATGGGCCGAGCAGCAGCGACAGAAACTCACTGCTACGACCGTGACTCGGTGACAAGGTGACATCGTCACCCTGTCACCCTTGTCACCCTGTCACAGGCCGAGCCCGTTTTCTTCGTTTGCTCCGTGGTCCGGACTGCTATATAATTCCGCTTGCGCGTCCCGGAAGATAGCGCATCCAGAGGTGTTGTGCGGTTGTGAGGGGTGCCCACCGCGGGTGCAAGGGGATTCTATGCGAAATCCGGACGTGCTTGAGAGCAATAGCGCCGCTGAATCTATCCTTGAGAGTGTCTCTGACGGAGTTTTCGCCGTCGATACCCAGAGACGAATCACGTACTTTAACAACGCCGCTGAACGCATCCTTGGCTTGAGCCGGTGCGAGGTGCTCGGCAGGCCCTGTTCGTCTGTTTTCCAATCCAATGTGTGCGCGGCGGCCTGTCCGCTCCGAAAGAGCATGATAGCGGGCGCCGAGGTCCCGGACCAGCACGTCGTCGTCCACAACGCTGTGGGCGACCAGGTAGCGGTCCGGCTCTCTACCTCGGTCCTGCGCGACCGGGCGGGAAATGCCATTGGCGGCGTGGAGACTTTCCGCATGCTGGCCGGCGCGGAGAGGGCCGAGCAGACCGCGGCTGAACAGTTCACCAGTTTTGTGGCGTCAAGCGAAGCCATGCGGATGATCGTGGATCTGTTACCGCAAATCGCCGCCTCCGACAGCACGGTTTTGATTCAGGGAGAGACCGGCACGGGGAAGGAGGTGCTGGCCCGGGGAATCCACGGGCTCAGCTCCCGGCGTGCCCGACCTTTTGTCGCGGTCAATTGCGCTGCTCTTCCTGATACTTTGCTGGAATCGGAGCTCTTCGGGTACAAGGCGGGGGCTTTCACGGGCGCGATCAAAGACAAGCCGGGTCGCTTTGCTCTTGCCCAGGGAGGCACGATTTTCCTGGATGAAATCGGGGACATCAGCCCGTGCCTGCAGGTCCGACTGCTGCGTGTTCTGCAGGAAAGAAGCTTCGAGCCGCTGGGGGGGACAAAGCCGATTCGGGCGGATGTCCGGGTCATTGTGGCCAGCAATCGCGACCTTTGGGCGCTCGTTCAGAATGGCCACTTTCGCCATGACCTGTACTACAGGGTCAATGTGATTCGCCTGGATCTTCCGCCGTTGCGTGACCGGCGCGAGGAGATTCCCGCCCTCGTCGACCATTTCATCGCCCGCTTCAATCGCCTGCAAAAGCGCGCCGTCGAGGGCATCAGCCACGAAGCGATGGAGATGCTGGTCCGTTACGATTATCCCGGGAACATCCGCGAGTTGGAGAACATTATCGAGCGCGCTTTTGTCTTGTGCCCAAATGAGACCATTCAGGCGTCTCATCTTCCCGGGACGCTGATTGGGGCAAGCAGCAGTTACCGGGCCTCTACGCTCGAGAATGCGGTGAAAGCCGTGGAGACAGAACTGCTGATGCAAGCGCTCTTGCGGCAGAATTACAACCGGGAAGCGGCCGCCCGCGAGCTGGGCATGCACAAGAGCACTTTCTTCAAGAAGATTAAGACACTAGGAATAATGCTTCCCGATCAGGACGGCAGATCGGCGCGAAAACGCCGCCTCGGTAACGCTGCTCCCACGATTGTCTCTTAGCTCCAGGCTCCGGTTGTTTGGAGACCCGACCGCTGCTGCGAGCAGATCAATTCGGCGTCCGTTTGAGGGCGCCGAGCTTGTCCCTTATTTCGTTCATGATCAGTCCCCGCAGCGGCTGACTCATCTCGTAGCTGCAGTACACCAGCCAGGCTGGACTGAAGACCAGATTCTGCTCTGACGAGCCAACACGCACCCGATACACCGGGTCGTCGGATCCCCCTAACCATTGGCCCTCGACGTTTGACATCCCCAACTCGTCCGCAACCTCGAGAGTTCTGGCCTCGACCCATTGACGACCTTTTTCCAGAAGGTGCATACAAAATTCCTCCTACCGCCCGGCCCTGGGGACGTCCCGGATACCGACTCGCGATATTCGAATCTGAAACGCGGGCCATTGTCACGGGAATTTGTAATTACCAAAATGCACGGCCGGTGCGAGGCACAGCACGACGTCAGGACGCGCAGGGCCGGAACGCGGACTTCCGAGCCCAGGCAGGGCGTGCCGAAGCGCGTCGCAACTGGGGTCGCGGAGGTTTTCCAAGCGCTTTCGCTTCAACGCTTCTTCTTGAATTCCAGCTCGTCAAACCAGAAATCTTCGTTCGGAACGTCGACCTTCATCTCGACCACCTGGCCGATGCTGTCGAGCAGGAACTGCACCTTCCCTTTGCCAAACCAGGGGAACGCAGTTCGCCACTTCACTTCAAACGTGTCAAAGTGCCAGTGTGTCAAGTCCCCGGTCAACTCCCGATTGGGAAGGAAGACAAGCACGAGGTTGCCGTTCTCCACCTTCACCTCGGCATCGCCGTACATTAGGCCGCCGTAAGTCCCGGCGTAGCTTTCCAGCTTTAGTGAAGGCCTGGTATTTAGGACGCGCCGGCTGGCGGCCCGCTCCTGTTCTTCGATTTTCCGCCGCCTGTCTTCCCGCGATCGCTTCAGCTCTTCATTGCTCCAATCCACGTCCTCGCTGCCCAGATATGCATCCAGTGTCCGGTAAACCAAGGCGCTGGCCAGGCCCGTAGTGCTGTTGGTCAGCACGACGACACCGACCTGCCTGTCCGGTAAGAGTGCCGTTTGTGACACCATTCCGTCATAAGCGCCGCCGTGTTGAGCCATCATCACGCCGCGATAGGCCGACAACTGCCAGCCAAGTCCGTAGCCACTGAGGCGAACGTAAGGATTCCGCTCCTCGCTTCGTTTCGTCGAGACAAAAGACACGTGCGGCGTCCACATGACACGCGACTGGCGCTCAGAAAACACTGGTTTCCCTTCGAGCGTGCCTCGACCCAGTTGCAGCCGCAGCCACTGAGCAAGATCCGCAACCGACGAAATGATGCCGCCGGCGGGCACGGTGTTGTCCCAACCACGCCATGGAAATGTGCGTAGCTCCCCGTCGGGATCGGCATGCGGTGTAGCGACGTTCTCCATTCCGGCCAGCTCCTTGACTGACAGCACCGTCCGTTTCATGCCGAGCGGGATCAGGAGACGCTGCCGGATGAAATCCTCCCAGCTCTTGCCGGACGCCTTTTCCACGACTTCCCCGGCAGCGATGAACATGATGTTGGAGTAGCCGTATCCCGAGCGAAACGGGAAGGCCTGTTTGAGGAAGCGAGCCCGGCGCACGATCTCTTCTCGACCGTAGGGAGTGCCGTACCAGATCAGGTCGCCTCCAAACGTCCGTAGCCCACTGCGATGACAAAGCAGATCCCGGATCCGAAAGTCGTGGCTCACGTAAGAATCGTAAAGCTCGAAGTACGGAAGGTGCGTCTGCACCCGGTCGTCCCAGGAGATCTTCTGTTCGTCGACCAGAACCGCCAGAGCGGCGGCGGTGAAGGCCTTTGTATTCGAGGCTATGGCAAACAGGGTGTTCTCGTCCACCTTGGCCGGCTTGCCCAGCTCGCGGACTCCGTAGCCTTTGGCGAAGACCACGCGGTCATCTTTGACGATCGCGATAGCCATTCCAGGCACTTTCCAGTCATCCCGGGCTCTGGCAAAGTACGCATCCAGCTTTTCGAGGTCGACCTGAGCGAATACGGGCAAGTGCAGCAGCAGGAACCCGACCAACACGAAGCAAGCAGGCCTTCTGATCTTCATCCGCGCCCTCCTTAAGGAATACGACTTCTTCCACCAGCCGCGCAGCCCTACACTCCGAGTTGCTTCCTCAGCCACCCAAACGCTCGCTCCTGCATGCTCACGTTGAACTCGTGAGGGCCGTCAAAGAAAACGCCTTCGTATCTTTCCGGCGCGCCCATCTTGGCGTATATGCGCCGCAGCTTTTCCACCGCCCGCTTTGCAGCCTCCAGGGGATACAGATCATCTTTGAGTCCGTTGATCGTCATGAGTGAACCGGGCCAATGAAGCGCGGCAACATCGGGCCAGTCGAGATCTGAGTACAATCCCGGGACAAGCTTCGTAAAACCGATTCCGTTCCTGACGTGGTTGCGCGCCATGCCCTGATACTCGGCCATCCAGCAGACAGCGACGGAGGCGCGAACAGCAGGGTGCAGGGCGCCAAGGTAGATGGAGCGCACCGAACCGAGGCTGAGTCCGACGCACCCCACTTTCTCCGGGTCGACTTCCGGCCGGGTCAGCAGGTAGTCGGTGATCCGAATATCATCCCAGGCGTTGATCCCGGACCAGGTTGCCCCGCAAGTCATTGCCGTGCGGCTGATCAGTTCTTCATGCGCCCAGGAACGCGCGTTGAATTCCTCGATGTCGTCCCGGGTCACGTCCGGAGTCTTCTGCCTGAGACGCGGCGGGTCGGCCTCCAAATACAGCCCGCGTTCGCCCCAATGAAGCATGTCCGGCACGATCACCACGAAACCTTGCCGGGCCAGTTCGTCCGCAATGCTCCGGCCGCTGTAATACGTCTGCTTGAACCGAGTCAATTCCGGGTGCTCGGGATCGATTCGGACCAGTTTCTCTTTGCCCCAGAAGTAGTAGCCGCCGTGATCGTGAAGGGCGACAAGGGCCGGCAGCCGCTCCGCCGCTCGCTTCGGCACAAGCAGATAAGCGGTAACGCGGATATCGGGAGCGGTGTTGATGGTCACATGTTCACGAGTGTAGTCTCCGCAATCCGTCCCATCCCGGATCTCAGGGTTCGGGGCACATTTTGCAGGACTGTAGTGAAAATCGGCCAGAAGAACGGATCGGGCTCGTTCGCTCCAGTCCTTCGGGTCGGAGAACTGACCATTCATGAAGCTGAGTTTGGGCTGACAGCGCTCGGAGAGCTTTTCAAAGACATTCGCCCAGTGGGAGCCAAGATCGGGATGAGGGGCGTGCTGCTTTTCCGGTATGTCGCTCGCCCGGGCTTGCAAAGTGCCGGCGCCCGCCGCCACCGCCGTCGAACTCTTCAAAAACGTCCTTCGGTTCATAGCAGCTATAGTAGCTCGCAGGCCTCAAAAAAGCTCTCCTTGGCGCTTCGTCTTTTTCCCGTCGCCAGCAAGTTGCCCGAGACCGAGTGGCCTGGCGGCGTCGGGTTGAAGATCTCGGGCTCGGCCGCAACTGACAGTCGCATCTCCAGAGGCTCCTTTCGAAACCGAGCATCACCTGGTGGAATTTCTCTTCCGCGACAGTTAACGGGTACAATCTGAAGCGCAAACAGACTCGGACGCGAAGAGGGCTGCCTTTGCCCGGCTGCCCCAGGAAGTCTGAGACCCGGAGAGAGGCAAAATGAAACACGTACTGATCCTTTCCGCCTTCTTCCTCTTAGTTATCACCGGGTGTGATGCCGATCCGGCCGATGTAGCCGCGAGCCGGCAGCTCAGCTTCCGCGTGCGCTCCGACTTCGCCGCCGCACTGAACGCCGACCAAGGTTGGGCCGGGGAGATCAACGAAAACGTCACGGTCGAGGCCGATCGCCCGTTCCGGGTGCGTTTTGAAGTCGAGCGAACGTCTGGCTCGAACGGCAGCTGGCAGTTCCGCCTTCAATACCGGCGTAACGGGGGCGACTGGACCGAAGTGGAGACGCACGACTTTCCTCACCCGGAGACCGAGGACGCGAAGACACCCCGGGTCAGTATCGTCTCTTGCAGCGCCTATAAGAACGGTGCGACAACGACCGACCTGCTCACGGGTTCTCCGGCTGGATTCAAGGCCGGGGCGGGAGTGAGCCTCGCCGACCGCTCGCCGGCCTGGAATGGTGCGGGAGCTCACAGCGAGTTCGAGTGGCCGCTGGTGGTGCGTCGCTTCGCGGACGGGGCGGTCACCAACGACGAGGGCGACACCTTCGAGCTGAGGATGATCGAGGCCGGCGGTGCTTTAATGGGCAACTATCGCAGTCCTCTGCTCCGGCTTGCCATTCCGCCCCGCCACGTGGGGGGCACCTTCGTCGAGACTCCCGGCCGGATCGGGCCCTTTCAGGCTTCTAACGGCGACCTGTACTTCATCATGGAGCCGGCGGAGACGGACAATCTGTTTATGATGATCAAGTCCTCCGACGGAGGGCTGACCTGGCGCGAAGTCGATGGGGCGAATCGTCCGGCGACGGACGACCTCGAATCGGTGGATGCACGGCAAGTGGGGGATACCATTCACATCATTCACCAGGTGACCCGCTCCAGCCGGTATCACTCATTTCGCACATCCGACCATCCCACCCGGCCGGACTCGTGGGCTGCCCGGGATGAACTGGTCGCCTCCCCAAACTCGGTCGCCCAGGCAGCAACCCTGGTGGTGCGATCGGACGGCAGCATGGTCGCCTTTTACGTCGGCCACACCGTCCAGTACAGCATGCGTTCAGCCGCCGGGGCATGGGGCCCGAGCCGGATCATGGATGCAGGCGTCGCTCCCAACCTGGCCGGCCCGCGGGCCGTTCTCGGCGCGAACGACACGGTTCATTTCGCCTGCTATGGAACTGACGGCACGATCTGGTATCGAAAGCTCTTGCGCGACGGCACACTCACTGAACGGCAGCAACTGGCCTCCGGGGCCGGCACGACCAGGGCAGAATACGGCGCCGTTCTGCCGCTGATTCACATACCGGAGACCAACACGGTCGTCATCATCTATCGGCTCGCGGACGGGAAGCTGTGGGAGCGGCGTGTCATAAACGACGGCCCGCCGACAGCGCCGGTACAAGTCACGGATCGTGACGTGATCACGAACGCGGTTGATTCCCAGCAGCCGGGCGCCGATGCTGTCCTGGACGGCACGACCATTCGCGTGTTTTTCATCGAAAAATCGTCCCGCAGCATATTCAGCACCAACGACCAGAAAGGCTGGCAGCCATCCACGCTCCTGGTCGATAACATCCTCGGCTCCTGGATCCGCGGGAATGTGTTCACCCGCAAGGACGGGGCCAGGGTCTACGGCTACGTCTACGACGCCGGCTCAGACGGTGGCGCCGGGATGAACCGGTTTGGCGAGATCGTCCTGAGCAGCCCGGACCCGGGGCCTGGTCAAACAGGGACCCGAGTTGAGTGATTCTTTGGGGAACTTATCCAAAGCGGCGTCAAGCCGTGGTCTTTTTGATGTATCTTTTACCCCGAAGGGGTCTGGACTTTGGC
>JBHGBF010000253.1:0-8155 GCA_041946865.1 Acidobacteriota bacterium
TACAGCCACACAGCAGCGGTTCCTGTTGATTCGTCTGTATACTTTCGCCAAAGTCCAGAGAGCCGCAAGCGCAGCGCTTGCGGCTCTGCAAAAACAAGCGCTTTGGGTGCGGCTCTATTCGCTGAATGGGGCAAAGCTGCTTTCTACACCGGCTGCTTAAGCCGTGCGGTCAGCTCGATCTGGACGCCGGCCAGTGCTTGCGAAACCGGGCATTCGGCTTTAGCCTGTTCGGCGTGCTTTCGGAACGTCTCATCGTCAATCCCCGGAATCTCGGCCTCGGTGTTCAGGTCGATGCCACCGATCTTGAAGCCGTCGTCTGCTTTCTGGAGGTGCACCCGGGCTTCGGTTTGGATGCGTCGGGGCTCGAAACCGGCCTTGCCGAGCCCCGCCGAAAGCGCCATGGAGAAGCAGCCGGCATGGGCTGCGCCTATGAGTTCCTCCGGATTAGTGCCCGTCCCCTCTTCGAAACGGGAAGAGAACGAGTATTTGCCTTCCCAGGCCCCGCTGCCGAGCTTCATCCGGCCGTTTCCCTTCCGCAGATCCCCGTTCCAAACAGCTTGAGCTGTACGTGCTGGCATGATCTCTCCTCCTTTTTGTTGAACTGTCAGTCCTCTGCTTTGTTCTCCTGACTGCTGGAGTATCCTTTTCGACACCGGGTGATGAATCCTTCTCGTCCCGGCACTTCAACCCTGAGCTCGTGCCATCCGTCTGAGGCACTGGGACTCGGCGCAAAAGTCAGAGTGTAGACATAGCGCAAGTCATTGGCTATTTCGTTGTAGATCCTCGTCAGGTCCCTGGCTTTTTTCGGCCTGAAGCTCTGTGCGCCGGTCTCGTCGGCCAGCAGCATCATCTGCTGCTGCGCTCGGTAGAGCATTTCGTCACGCTCAGGGTCAGGGTCGTGAGTCAGGAGCATGACGGTGTAGATCAGGCAGTCGCTTTCGCGAACCGCCTGGCACAGCTGCTCGAACGTAGCTTTCGAGCCTTTTGTGGCATCCATCAGCTGGTTATCGGCGCCGTCGCTGAAGATGACCAGGGCCTTTCTTCCTTGGATCTCACGGAAGGCGTCCAGTGCTGTGAGCGCGGCGTCGTAAAACGACGTACTCCCTTCCGATCGGATTTGCCTGGCTGCCACCTTAACGGCCTCCCGATTGTTGGTGAAAGGCTGAACCATGGCAGTCTCGGAATGGAACGTGACAAGCGCGACGCGGTCTTCCGGTTTGAGTTGTTCGCTGAACTTCACGGCAGCTTCACGAAGCAGCGGGATGAAACTGCTCGTGCTTCCGCTCACGTCCAGCAACAGCAACAAGTGGAAGGGTGCTTCGCTGGCCAGGCACGCGTCAATCACGCGCGGCCGACCGTCTTCGTAGACTGCGAAATCCTCTTTCCGTAGGCCTACTACACTCTCGCGCTTCCGTGGGTCCCAGACCGATGCATTAACGTATATCCAATCGGCTTTGACCTTCAGGCGATATCCGGTATCGATGCTCTTGTTGTCAGCCAGGTCATCTGTATCAGCCTGGCCCAGAAGCGACCAAGTCAGACAGACTAGGGTCGAGGCCGCTAAAACAAAACCCCGACACATGGTATGCAATCAGGATAAACCGAATCGGAAAAAACAAAAAGTCAAAGCCAAAAGCCCCTATTCCTCAACCGGGCGGAAATCCAAAATGATCGGGTCGTGGTCGGACAAGTGTTCCTTTTGACGAATATCGTGCACGACCAGCGGCTTCTGATCGCCCGCCGGCCTTATTTCCCTTCCGGCGAACCAGTCGAGTTTTAGTGAGCAGCGGCCCTCATTTCCCGTGTTCTGCTCGAGGGCCCAGTTGATGAACCAGAAACACCATTTGGGTATCCAGTCACCCATATTTCGGTTCAAAGCCAGATCTTTCACGTCGTAGTGGAGCGTACAGGCCCCGAGCTGATTGAGGTTGCGGTAGTCGTAGCCGCGCGATTCCAATTCCCGGAACAGCCGGCGTTCGAACCACCGTTCCGGGTAAGGGTAATGGTTCTTGATGACATGCCGCACGCCCATCGCCACCCGGCGGCAGTAGCCCAGGATCGAGTAGGTCGCTCGTTTGGAGTTATAGGTGGAAGTGTTCCAATCTCCGCCGATCAGCACGGGATAGGAGGGGCTGACGGTGTCAAGGTGATCGAGGACCAGCCGCATCTGATGATGGCGATGTCGCTGGGTCGAATGGGCGTCGAGATGCACGCTGACGGCCCAGAACCGGCCAAGCGGATGATCGACGACCGCCGCGACTGCCCGCTGGCAACCCAGCCTTTTTTCCTTCCCGCGCATCTTGTCTTTTCCATTGGGAAGCGCGATGGAATGGGCCTGGAGCAGAGGGTAGCGCGCAAAAAGAGCGTTTCCGTGAAGCGCCAGCGAGTTTTCGCCCTGTGTCTCGGACTCGAGCCCGCTTCCCTTGTTCAGATTTATGTAGCAGGGAGCGAAAGTATAGTTCAGCCCCATCGCAGAAGCAATTTCCCGCGCGACCAGGCGATTACCGCTTCGAGCCATGCCGTAATCCAGCTCGGTCAGAAAGAAGACGTCGCTTGGCGAGAGAAGCGGGTGGTCTCGAAGGGTCGCAATGATTCGGTCCAGCTGGATTCCACGCTCGATATTCCAGGCGGTAGCACGAATCGCGGCCGCTTGCCCGGGCACCGAAATGCCGGAAACAAAGCTTCCTTGAGCGACGCCGGCCAGGACCTCTTCCACGGCCGGCTTGATCTGCCGATAGAGCTCCGACCTTTCCAGCTCCTTGGTCGAAGAAAAACGACGAAGCTCGGGAAAAAACCTGGCAAGATTGTGCACCAAGACGTCACCGCTCACGCCCGGAGCAACAACGGTCGAATCAGTCGGGTAATTCACTGAGACATCTCCAAAGCAGCCTGCCTAGTTTATTACAGGAACCGGCGGACGAAACAGGGCCGTAGGATGCCTGTTGACTCGACCGGCTCGGAAAAGAGACCATTACGCATGCAGTCGCCTGCGTCGTCACCCCTGGCCTTCCACTTGATGGGCAAGCCTGTCGGTCCGCTCTGCAATCTCGATTGTCGCTACTGCTTCTATCTCGAGAAAGAGCGGCTGTACCCGGCCAGGCCGCAGTGGGCCATGTCAGAGGCTGTTCTCGAGGCTTACATCCGTGAGTACATCCGGGCGCTCGACCTTCCGGTGATCAGCTTTGCCTGGCAAGGCGGGGAACCCACGCTTCTCGGCGTCAAATTCTTCGAGCGCGCCGTCGAACTCCAGAAAAAGTACGCCGACGGGAAAACCATCGAGAATGCGCTCCAGACCAACGGAATCCTGCTCAACGACGAGTGGGGCGAGTTTCTGGCGGCGAACCGTTTTCTGGTCGGGCTCTCGATCGACGGACCTCGTGAAATCCACGACCGATACCGGGTCGATAAGGGCGGCCGGCCGACCTTTGATCGAGTGATCAAAGGGCTGGGCTACCTGAAAAAACACGGTGTCGAATTCAACACCCTGACCGTGGTACAGCGGCACAATTCCCAGTATCCGCTTGATGTCTTTCGTTTCTTGAAAGAACACGGCAGCGGTTTCATGCAGTTTATCCCCATCGTCGAACGAATCGTCGAGGAGCCGGAACCGGGAGGCCTGGTCTTGGTCTCGCCTGATTCGGAGCGCCCCGCCCGCGTGACCGAGTGGTCGGTCGAACCCTTGCAGTACGGGCGATTTCTTTGCGCCGTCTTTGACGAGTGGGTCAGAAACGACGTCGGCCGCTATTACGTGCAGCTTTTTGACGTCAGCCTGGAGGCCTGGGTCGGGCTTCAACCGAGCCTGTGCGTTTTCCGCGAAACGTGCGGCGAGGCGATGATTATTGAGCACAACGGGGACGTGTTCTCCTGCGATCATTACGTCTACCCCGAGAACCGGCTGGGTAACATCCGGGAGAACCCACTGTTGTCGATGGTGACTTCCAGCCAGCAGAAAAAGTTCGGTGACGACAAGAGAGACCGGTTACCACGCTACTGCTTTGAATGCGACTTCCGATTCGCCTGCAACGGGGAATGTCCCAAACACCGGTTCATCAGGACTCCGGGCGGAGAACCGGGGCTCAATTATCTTTGCCCCGCCTTCAAGATGTTTTTCAAGCAGGTCGACCCTTACATGAAATTCATGGCGGATGAGTTGCAGCAAGAGAGACCGCCGGCCAACGTCATGAGGTGGGCACGCGAACGCGATTTGAGAGCACAGGGAAGAACGCGCCCCGGCCGCAATGACCCCTGCCTCTGCGGGAGCGGGAGGAAGTACAAAAGGTGTTGCCGCGGATCTGCCGCGGATCAACGCGGAAGTGACGCGGATTAGCGCTGCCGCGGATTAACGCGCAAGAAGTCCGCGAGAATCCGCGTACCATCCGCGTCGATCCGCGGCAGGCGAGAAGCTAATTGATTATCCCCACCCTCCAGGCCTTGCTCGGCTAATAGTAGACTCTGAACACCCGGGCCAGAAACCTCACAGGACCGCCTCCTGCGGCTCCATGGTATTATTCCGATTAGTTCGTATTCTCTACAAAACCCCTCACGGCAGTGATAAGGATGGAGGTGATGATGAACCGGAGAGATTTCATGAAGGGAAGCGTCTGGTCGGGGGTCGCGGCCGGACTGGCATCGCGCATCTCGGCTCAAACGGCTCAACCGGAGCGTGTTCCGGCCAGCGATCGGATAACGGTTGGTGTTATCGGCACAGGCGCCAGGGCGCAACAGCTTATGGATGCGGCGCTCGCGATTCCCGGCATCGAGATTGTCGCGGTGTCCGATGCCTACTCAGGCCGCGCCCAGCGGGCCCAGGAGCGAGCCGGCGGAAAGCCCAAGATTCATCGCGACTATCGCGAGATTCTGGGTGACAAATCGATCGATACCGTCATCATCGGCACTCCCGATCACTGGCACAAGGCTATGGCCTTCCAGGCGATGAAAGCCGGGAAAGATGTCTACATTGAAAAGCCGCTGACTTATACCGTCGAGGAAGGGCCGGAGATCATCGACGCCGCGAGACGAACCAGGCGTATCCTGCAGGTCGGCAGTCAGGGTATGAGCTCGGCTACGCAGCGGAAGGCCCGGGAGATGGTGAAAGCCGGCCGACTCGGCCAGATAACGATGATCCGTGCCTCCTACAACCGGAACACGGCGGAAGGGGCGTGGCTTTATCCCATTCCCCCGGATGCTTCGCCTCAGACCATCGATTGGGAGGCCTTCCTCGGGCCTGCCCCCAAAAGGCCCTTCAGCCTGGAACGGTTTTTCAGGTGGCGCTGCTTCTGGGATTACTCGGGCGGAATTGCGACCGACCTCTTCGTGCATCTCGTCACATCCATCCATTACGTGATGGACGCCAAAATGCCAAAGACGGTCGTGGCGACCGGCGAGCTTTACCGCTGGAAGGAGAACCGCGAGGTGCCAGACACGGTGAACGGGATCATGGTTTACCCTGAAGGGTTTACCGTCAACCTGAGCTCGACTTTCAACAACCAATCAGGCGAGTCCGCTTTCGAGATCCTGGGGACCGAAGGAACGATCTCCTTCCGGGGCGGGCAGCTGATCTTCCGCCCCGAGAACGCGCACAGCGACAACCACTGGGTGGTGGACTCCTGGCCCAAGGCCCTGGCCGAAGCCTATTACAGAGACCCCAAGGTGCAGAAAGAGGAGTTGCCGTCCACGTGGGAACCTCGCATGAACCAGCAGGCCGAAGTCTGGGATGAGCAGGGTGAAGAGGCCACCATCGTTCACTTGGGTTACTTTTTTGACAGCGTCAAGTCGCGCAAACCGCCCCTTCAGGACGCTCTCATGGGGCATCGGGCGGCCGCTTGCGCCCACATGGTGAACGCCTCGCTGCGCCAGAACGAAGCAGTCAACTGGGATTTCGAGAAGGAAACCTTCAGCTGACCCGCGCCAAAAAGACAAGGGGAAGCCGGGCTACTGGACCCGCTGTTCGGGCATGGAAGACCGGACGGGCGGAGCGGGGGCGTTCGGGTCGGGGCGCCGTTTCGCTGAGTCATTGCCTCCGGGCGGAGGGAGATTGAGCCGGGAATCGGCCCCCGGGGTCCGGAGCGTTGAGCGACTTCCAGAGGGAGTCTGGCCCCGGATCGACCGGCCGCGCGTGTCACCTTCGAGCCCAGTAGCTGCAGCGGACGGGATGGTTACCACCGTGGGCGGGGCCGTTGCGCCGGGGGTGGCGCCGGCCGGCGCCGAACCGGCACTCGGTTGCACCGGGGACGCTGTCAGAAGGCGGTTCCGGCCGCCGGTAACTCCGGGCGTGGGCGGCTGCGCGACCGAGGACGTTGGATCCTCGGCGGGGCCTGGGACCATCCCGGGCCTCGGCACGGCTGACCTTTTCTGAGCCGGTACCGCAGTCCGCACGCCCTGAACCTGGATCCTAGGCCGAGTTGGCGCCACATCCACAGAGAACTGCTTTTCCGGCGCTGAGCTCCAGAAAGTCCGGGTCAGCGTCTGAGCAATCACGATGACCCCGATGATGGCAATGATGACGTTTAAATGATTGATGTACTTCACGATTGTCCGTCAGAGCCGGGAGAAGGCTGTCCCGGCTTCCGATTCCTATTATAACCGCTGTTACCCTGGCTCTGTTTGCAGGTGTTCGCGGACCCGCTTCAGCCCCTGATTTGCATACGAGTTGCGTGAATTCAACGCAACGGCCCGGCGGTAACGTCCAAGGGCCAGCGGCCAGTCCCGCCTCGCCTCCGCGCAATAACCCAGGGCCGCGTGGGTGAAGTCGTCACCCGGATCGAGGAGTAAGGCGGTGGTTAAGGAGCCTTGGGCACGGTCGATGTCTCCGGCACGGGCCCAGGCGACTCCCAGATTGTAGTGCACGCGCGCCTTGTGAGGACTCTTTAAAGCCGCATCCTGCCACAAACGCAGATCGGTCGCCCACACATAGTTCCTCGCAGCAGTCACCGGCAGAATCGCGACGAGCAGCGCGGCTGCAGCTGCAAGGCCCAGACGCGGCAGCTTTTGCGAAAGGCTGTGGAAGACAAAGCCGAGGATAACCGCGAATCCGGCAACGGCCGGGTAGGCTCGGCTTTCGTTGAACGGATCGGAATTGGGTACCAGGGCCGCCGGCGCCAAAGCGAGACCGATCCACAAAGCTCCGTAGACCATCAAGGGATACCGGGCACGGACTGTCCAAAGAAGGAAGGCTAAGACCCCCACTCCCAGGAGAGCCAGTAACGGCGCCCAGAGCCCCGCGACAGCAAAATCGTGATCGATACTCAGGCCGGCGGGCCAAAGCATCGCCCCGACGTATTTCCAGAACGCCACTGTCTGCGACCACCAGTAGCCCAAGACATGGGGATGAGTCCAGCCGATCTCCCGGGGTCTCACCCGCGACATGAAAAGGATGAAAGCGCCGAGGTTGGTCAGCGCCACCACGACCCAACCACCCTGGCGATACAGGGCAGACCAGGCGTCCGTTAAACGCCGGGGTACACCGTCTCGGAACACGAGGGGCCACAGGAAAACCACCCCGTCCACCCGGCTCCAGATGGCGAGCTGGAAGCAGACCAAAGACAACGCCGGAGCGAAAAAACGCCAAGGCCCCTTTCCCGGCTGAATCTCAGCAAGGAGAAGGCTGACCATGCCGAAACAGAACATCAGGAGAACCGAACGCGACCAGATGTAGTTAACGGCCTGCGTCTGTAACGGATGCAGGGCAAAGACCGCGGTCGCCAGAAGCGCCGCCTTTCGAAGCGAGGTCTTGCGGCGAAGCCACACCAGCAGAAGTCCGGCGGCCAGCAGGTGGAGAATCAGGCTGGACAAGTGGTAGCTCCACGGGTCAGAACCAAACAACCGATAGTTCCAATGAAAAGTCCAGAGGGTCAGCGGCCGCCCGCCATATTCCTGAAGAAAGAGCTGGTATGAAAAATGCGGCGCAGTGACATGCGGATTCTCGAGCATGAGCGCAAAGTCATCGAAATGAAATTCGCCGGGAAACGAAGGCAGATAGACGAGCAGCACGAGAATACCCAGTCCCAGGACGAAGATCGCCTCTCGCCGCAGCATAACCTCTAGGATGCCCCTCAGGGCCAAAAAGTCGAAAGCGTCGCCTCCAAGGTTTGTGATGATGGGGTAACCCCTCAGTTTTTTGTTCGGAGTGTGGCAGCAACGAGGAGAGAGGCCGGTG
>JBHGBF010000254.1:0-8070 GCA_041946865.1 Acidobacteriota bacterium
GCATGATGAACTCCAAAAGCGCCTGCCGCTTCGCTCGCAGAAAACTGAGCGGTTACGCTCGAGGTGGAGAGTCTACGAAGGTTTATTGTATCGAAGCCGTGGTGACAGCAGACACCCGACGCGCTTCGCTGGAAAGCGCTGCGCTTGCGGCTCTGTTGGATCCCGCCTGAGCGGTCACTCCCTTCCCCCTTGCGAGCCCCGCTCTTGTCTCAAATTTTGGACGACCATTCAACTAATTGGATCGGCTTACCCGGCTCAATTCCGCGGCGTTTTTATAAGTGGGGCTGCTGCAAAGTGTTAGCCGATTGTGTAAATCTGGAACGTTTATTGCCTTTCGTTTAACAAGGCTTTTGTACCTGTTACACCATTTCCGGATAGTTCAGAAGCTTTGCCGGCCACCGAGAGAGAAATCGTCTCTGATGGCTGTCGGATTTTTCTTGCCTTAGTGAAAGGAGAACAACGTGAGGAGAACACGTCTGATTTTTGTGTTTGTGATTGCCGTGCTGCTCACTGGGAGCCAGGTCGCGGCTCAGAGTGTCTTCGGAACGATCAACGGGGAGGTCATCGATCAGACGAAGCAGGTTGTCCCGAGCGCGACTGTCACCCTGACAAACCAGGAGACGGGCGCGACGCGCACGCAGGTGACGACCGACGTAGGGAGCTTCACTTTCCCCAACCTTCCCCTTGGCCGGTACACGGTCACCGTCGAGCTGACGGGCTTCAAGAAAACGGTGCGCGAGAACGTGGAGGTTAAGGCCAACCAGATCGTCAACCTGACGATGAATCTGGAGGTTGGCGGCGTTGCTGAAGTTGTTTCGGTCGAGGCGGGCAGCGAGATGGTCAACACGACCTCGCCCCAACTTGAGGGATACACGACGAAAAACGTCGCCGATCTTCCTATTCCCGACCTGACCGGAAACCCGATCAATCTGGCCGTCATGGCCCCGGGAACAACCAGCCAGCCGGGCGGGGTTACGGGGGAAGGTGGCGCCATCGGAGGCAACCGTCCTCGTAACAACAATTTCACGGTGGATGGCGTGGACAACAACGACCCGAGCGTTACCGGGTCGCTTTCCCCCGTCATACAGGATGCTATCGAGGAATTCACTCTGCTCACCAACCAATTCAGTGCCGAATACGGGCATTCGACCGGCGGGCAGTTTATCACCACGACCAAAAGCGGCACGAATGAGATCCATGGCCGGGGCTGGTGGTACAGCCAGAATCGGCACCTGAATTCGCTTGATAACATCACCCGGGCGAGCTCGAACCCAGGTGATCCGAAGCCCCGTTACGACTACAACCGTTTTGGCGGTCAAATCGGCGGCCCGGTGATCAAGGACAAGTGGTTCTATTTTGGCTCTTTTGAGTACCGCAACCAGACTCTGGGTGGAGCGGCCTCCGGCCAGATTTTCGTTCCGACGGCTGCCGGAGTCAGTGCATTGGAGTCGCTGGCGGGCGATCCGGGAAGCGGAGTCAGCCCGGCCATGGTGGGGCTGTTCAAGTTGTTTAGTCCGGCCGGTGCGCCTTTGGATTCGTTTCCCGTCACCCATGAGGCGACGGGGCAGCAGATCCCCATCGAAGTCGGCCAGTACTCAGGTATTGCCCCTAACTTCGACCGGACTCACCTGTTCCTGATCTCGAGCGACTATCAGTCGGAGAAGCATCGGGTGGCCGGGCGTTTCCACTTCAGCCGAGAGCGGGGGATCGGTCCGGGCGACCTGCCGGCTGAGGCGTTCAACAATGACGTCGTCTTCGACACCCGGCGTTTCACATTGGGCGATGTCTGGACCTTGACTCCGACGATCGTCAATGAAGCCAGGCTGGGATTCAACCGCGATGTGGCGGACCAACCGCTGCACCTTCCACCTCCTCCAGGCGGCGACGTTTTCGGCAACTACTCAATCAATGACCTGAGCCTGATTATCGGTCCCAACGGGAATCTGCCCCAGTCGAGCACGGACAGCGTTTATCAGCTGACCGACAACATCACGTTTATCCACGGAAGTCACCAGTTGAAGTTCGGCGCGGAATTCCGCGATTACATTTCACCGCTCATTTTCCTGCCTCGCGAGCGAGGGGAGTACACCTGGACCACGCTGGACGACTTCGTTCACGACCGCTTTCCGGACGCCGTCTCGATCCGTGGTGTTGGAACGGGCGTGTTTTCCAACAACCGGACGGCCTGGTACGGGTTTGCCCAGGACAACTGGAAAGTCCATCCGCGGTTAACCCTGGAAATCGGCCTGCGCTATGAATTCACGCAGACGCCGCGAGACCAGGCGCAGCAGGAGCTTAACCGGCTGTCGGACGCCCCCGATTTGCGGGCAGAGGTCTACACTCAGGAGCTGATCACGCAAAACGCGCTTGATCCGGCTTTGCTCGGTCAGAACATTTTCAACTCGCTGCCGCCCTTTCACCAGCAGGCGCTGACGAACTTCATCGGCAATTCGCTGCTTTTCCGGAAGCCGGAGGAGGACACCAACAACTGGGCGCCCCGGCTGGGTCTGGCTTGGGACGTGTTCGGCGATGGGCGAACGGCCGTGCGTCTGGGCGCCGGCATCGCTCACGACGTCCTCTACAGCAACCTGGCGTCTCTGCAGCTTCCTCCGCAGTTTCAGGCGGAAAACTTCGAGCGGAATGCCTGTGTGCTGACTCCGAGTCCCACCTGGTGCGCGTTGGTTCCGCCTGGCGGCAACCCCCTGCTGGCCGACATCCGGTTCTCGACCACCGGATTCGTGGAAGGTGGTGCGCTTCTGAACGCCCTGCCGACTGAGGCTTTCACGGACGAGTTCGTTGCCCGCGCCGCCACCCAGGCGTTTGTCCCGCTCAAGGAAATCGTGCCGGAGACCTATACCTGGACCGCCTCGGTGCAGCAGCAGCTGTTCCGGGATTACCTGGTTGAGTTGCGCTATGTGGGAACCAGGGGGGTTCATCTGCCGATCCAGCGCCGGCTCAATGTCGGGGTCCCGAACCCGAATACTCTGCCGGTTTTCGCCAAGGAATCGGATGCGCTTGCTGCCAACCTGAGCACCACCCCGACCCTGGCGGACTTCGAAGCGGCACAGGTCCCCCTCCTTGCGCCCTTCGGGTTCCAAGGAAGCTTGACGGCTTTCACGGCAGACGGCCAATCCTGGTACCATGGCGGCTCCGTTCTGGCGCAGAAGCGGTTCAGCAACAACTTCAGCCTGAACGCGAGCTATACCTTCAGCAAGACGATGGACATCATCGAGAACGACCTGTTCACCAGCTTCGTCAATCCTCGTCGTCCTTTCAACCACCTTGACATCTTCCAGAACAAGGGTCTTTCGGGGTTGCACCGCCAGCACAAGTTCGCCATCACCTGGCTCTATCAGTTGCCGGCTCTGAGAGAGACGAACCCGGTCATAGGGAACATTCTCGGCGGATGGCAGGTGAATGGAACCTACCTTGCTGAAAGTGGACAACCGGTGACGGTGATTTCACGTCGTGACATGAACGGTGACGGCGATACCGCGGGCGATACGGCGATCCTGAATCCCGCCGGACTGGCAGACACCGGTACGGATGTCAATTTTGTGTGTCGCGGAGCGGCGGGCAGCTTCATAGCGGCATCCGCGGAGGGTTGTGTGCCGGCCGGTTCACCTCTGGACGTCAATCCGTCCCAGTTTGTCGTCGGCTATGTCGCCCAAGACCCGAACGCGCGTTACATCAGAGGCGAGGCTGGATCGGTCCCGGGTCCGGGTCTCGGCCTGCTCGGCCGAAACACCGTCGAATCTCCGGGAATCAACAACTGGAACCTAGCCCTGTTCAAGGAGTTCGGGTTCATGCGCGAAGGGACTAAGCTGCAGTTCCGCGCTGAATTCTGGAATGCCTTCAACCATCCCAGCTATTCGTTTGGAAGCGGTTCGGCCCTGAACTTCGACAGCTTCAGCACGCCTAACCCGGCGACTTCCATCACCGGGTACGTGACGCCGGGAGGCCCGCAGTTCCTGAACAAGACGGTTCTCAGCGGCAGTCTGGGTCAGGCGCCGTTCCAGCGCATTATCCAGCTCGGAATGAAGTTGATCTTCTAAACTGCCGCTGCATACCGCTGAGGCCGGGCAAGCCCGCGGAAACGGCGGAAAGGTCGTCAGGTCCTTTCCGCGGTTTCCGCGGGCTTTTTTGTTTTCGCGCTATTCCGCGGGATTGAAGTACTCGATGATGGCACGGACCAGGTCCGGGACCGTCCACCTGACCGGCTGGACGGCAATCGGAAGGCTGTATTCCTGCGCCGTAGCCGCGGTAATCGGGCCGATGGCCGCGTATCTGAAACGGCGAACGTCCAACTCCAGCCCGGCGGCCTGGACAAAATGATGCACGGTCGAGGAGCTCGTGAACGTGATCAGGTCGATCTGGGCGTGTTGGAGCAACTCGCGCAGGTTTTCAGCCATCCCGTCCGGAATGGCTGTGTCGTAAACGGGAATCAGATCCACGATTGCGCCTCGTCGTCTGAGCTCTTCCGGCAGGATCTCGCGGGCCTGAGCTGCCCGAGGAAGAAGGATCCTCACGCCTGCCAGATTGCCCTGGTGGAACTTGACGAACTCGTCGATGACCCCTTCTGCTTGAAACACTGCCGGAACCAAAGCGACGCGGTATCCGGACTCTTGAATCTTCTCCGAAGTCGCCGGCCCGATCGCACAGACGCGAGGACGCTCCAGGCTGTCGGGTCGGAGCCGCGGGCGAAGGTGGGTCACCTGGCCGGCAAAGATCGCCGCCGCGTTCGCGCTGGTCACGAACAGCCAATCGTAGCTTTCCAGTTGAAGGATGGCATCGTCGAGCTGCCGGCTCATCCGCGGCCGAATCTCGATGGCCGGGACCTCCAGAACCCTTGCGCCGGCGCTCTCGAGCAACTCCCGGAACCCGGCTGATTGCGATCGACTGCGGGTAATCAGGATGGTGCGGCCTTGCAGCGGCTTCGGAGGCGAGCTCACAGCGCGAGCTCCTCGAGGATGCGGTCAGCGCCATGGGAGAGCAGATAATCCGCCGTCTCTAGTGCCGCCTGTTGAAGCTGTGCCGGATCTCCTTCCCAGTTGTGGCGGAGGATCTGGTCCCGGGTGGGGCTCGCGACCAGTGCCGTGAAACGCGCAGTCGAACTCCTCACCTCGCCGTAGGCGCCCATAGGCACCTGGCATCCTCCGCCCATCCGGGCCAGAAAGAGCCGTTCGGCATCGGTGCAGGCCCGGGTTTGCGGATCTTCGAGGGGGGCAACGGCGTCTGTGACACGACGGTCCTCGGCCCGTGTTTCGATGGCCAGAGCACCCTGACCGACAGCGGGGACCAGGACCTCGGGAGGGAAAAAACAGGAGACGTGCTGCTCGAGCCCGAGGCGGTTGAGGCCTGCAGCGGCAAGAACCACCCCGTCCAGACCCAGCTCGGTCCTCTTCCGGAGCCGGGTGTCGACGTTGCCGCGCAGGACCTGGACCTTGAAGTCCTTGCGCAGCGATTTAAGCTGAACCGTTCTGCGCAGAGAGCTGGTGCCCAGGGTCGCGCCTGCGGGCAGGTCCTCCCAGCTCCCGATACCGGCCCCGGCGACGAGTGCGTCGCGAATGTCTGCCCGGGCGGGTATGGCAGCCAGAGTGAAGTCAGCAGGAAGGTCGGTCGGAACATCCTTGAGGCTGTGGACCGCCAGATCCACCTCGCCGCGCCGGAGCGCCTCTTCGATTTCCTTGACGAAGATTCCTTTGCCGGTTCCTGAGAAATCCCGGAGCGCCGTCTCGCTGATCTTGTCACCGGTTGTCTTGATGACGACGATCTCGACCGTTAACTCGGGGTTGGCTTTTTCTATTTCCGCTTTGACGAAATTGGACTGCCAGAGCGCCAGCCGACTTCCCCGGGAGCCGATGATGAGCGGTTTCATTCCTCCTCTTTCAGTTGAAAGACTTTCTTGATGAGGTCGACTTCGTGCTGATAACGGTTGAGGTTGCCGTCCGGGTTTTTCAGCTGGAGGATGAAAGGATGAGCCAGCCGGTGGGCCGTGGTCCGAAGCATTCGCTCGAGGCGCTCGTACTCCTCGGGAGTGAGGCCGTTTCGGTTCTTCTCCAGCTCGGCCAGGCAGATTTCCTCGAGGCGGCCGCGAAGCGCGCTGATCAGGCTTCCGGCGTTTCTCGTTTCTGCACGTCGCACGTAAGCCTCCACCTCTTCGGCGATGATCGCCTCGGCGGATTCGGCTTCTTTCCGGCGTTCTTCGAGGTTGGCCTGGATGACCGACTGCAAGTCGTCGATGTCATACAGGAACACCTCCTCGATGTCGTTTATCGCCGGATCGACGTTTCGCGGCACCGCAATGTCGATCAGAAACAGGGGCCGATGCCGTCGCTCACGAACCACCCATTGCATGTCGGGCTTGCGGAGCAGGTAGCCTTCGGCGGACGTCGATACGATGGCGATGTCGGTGAGGGCAAGCTGCGAAAACAAGCTCTCGAAGGGCACCGCCACTCCGTTGAAACGTTCCGCCATCTCCTCGGCCTTCGCCGGCGTGCGGTTAGTCACGACCACTTTCGAAATGCCTGACCTGATCAGGTGCCTGGCCGCCAGCTCGCTCATTTTACCGGCACCAACAATGAGGATGGTTCGGTTTGTAAGCTCGCCCAGGATCTTGCGGGCCAGCTCGACCGCCACGTAGCTTACGGAGACGGCCGAATTGCTGATCCTGGTTTCGGTTCTCACTCTCTTGGCGACGTGGAACGCCCGGTGCATCAAGCTGTTCAGGAGCAGGCCCGAGCTCCCTGCACTGGCGGCAACCGTGTAGGCGCGCTTCATTTGCCCGAGGATCTGAGGCTCGCCTACGACCATGGAATCCAGACTGCTGGCGACGCGGAAAACATGACGAACGGTCTCACGCTCTGCCAAGGTGTAAAGATACGGCTCCAGGCAGGGAGGCTCCAGGTGATGATAATGGTAGAGAAAGTCGATCAGTCTGTCGGTCCGAAGGCAACCATCCTGCGGGTGAGCAATGATTTCGACCCGGTTGCAGGTGGATAGTATGAGGGCCTCGGCACACCCGAAATCCTGCCTGAGCGCCGCCAGTGCCCCCGGCAGACGCTCTTCCGGGAAGGCGAGGCGTTCCCTCACTTCTACAGGCGCCGTCCTGTGATTCAGACCAACGAGTACCAGCTTCATCCTTTACAACAGCTTAGAATTTATGCAGGCCTCCCAGGAAGCTGGCACTGACGAGAGTGAAAATCACCGAGAGAAAACCGGCCACGTTGATGACCGCGGCCCGTTTCCCCCGCCATCCGGCGGACGTGCGCAGATAGATTAGCGCCAGGTAGATGCACCAGGTCAGCAGCGCCGCAATCACCTTGGCGTCCGTATGCCAGTTTGTCCACTTCTGCTCGGCCCATATGATCCCTGCCAGCAACCCGAGGGTCATGAAGCCGAAGCCGGATATCAGGAATTTGTAGAACAGATCATCCAGCAGGTCGAGCGATGGGAGACGATAATAGAAAGTCCTTGGTTTCTTGCTCTTGATCTCGCGTTCCTGGAACAGATACAGCAGGCCCGCCACGAAAGTCACGAAGAACATTCCGTAAGCGAGAGCCAGGCAAAGAACGTGAAAGTACATCCAGGAACTGCGCAACACCTCCGGGATCGGCGAGGAGCGGACGAAAAAAGTCCCAAGCATGAGAACCGCGACCAGGGGGAGCAGGAAAAGACCCAATGCCTGGACGCGGTAACGGATATAGGAAATGAAGAAACAAAGCGAAACGGTCCAGGCAAAAAAAGCCAGGGAGTCCCTGAGATCGATGAGCGGACACCTCCCGGTCGCGACTCCACGCTGGATCAGAAAAGCGGTATGAATGCCAAAACCTGTGCAAATCGCGATGAGCGCCGCGTCAAAAAAAGGCTTCTTCCGCGAGACGAAATAAACCGCGCTGGAAACGAGGCCCACGGCGTACGCGAGTGTTGCCAAATTGAACAATAAACCGCTCATTGAATGCGTATTATAGCACCGGGCGGAGTGGGCAGGGGTGTCAGGGCAGGGTTGATTCACGGACCCGGCAACCTTTTTTTCTTGCTTTCAGGGTAGGGTTGTGCATTGTGGGACGC
>JBHGBF010000255.1:0-8026 GCA_041946865.1 Acidobacteriota bacterium
TGTCCAGATTTACCCGTAACTACTTGACGCCTTTTCCTTTAACTACGGGAACGATTTCAGCCTGCCTGCTCACGCTTGCGCATTGACTTCTGCCTTCCGCACCATATAATCGCCGGGAGTATCGGCTCGCTAGCGATCCCTATAATTCATGGCGATGAATGCTAGTGGTTGGCACTAGTCGTTGCCAGCCGTCCGAGTTGAAGTGAAGATGAGCAATAACTGCGAGTGGATCAGGAAGACTCTGGCACATGAGGCAGGAGTTCCAACGCCGTTTAACTTCGACTTTTCCCCAGTGGCTCGTGCTGCGGTGGAACGTCCAACCAACAAGTTGGACCGGGGAGTGCCGATTGGCCCGAGTCTACCCGAACCGTCACTGGAACACTTCGTCTTTCCGGATCCTGCCGCTGGTTACCGCTATGCTGAGATAGGTGCCTGGTGTAAACGGCACGAGGGTTGTTTCCGGGTGATATGGGTTGGTGATCTATGGGAGCGGGCGGCCTTCATGCGCGGGATGGAAGCTTTGCTGACAGATGTGCTGTTGGAGCCCCGCTTTGTACAAGCGCTCCTCAGGGCACTTGCCGACTACATCCTGGAGACGATGCAGATCCTTTTCGATCGGTTCGAGTTCGAGGCAGTCGCTGTCAGCGACGACTATGGCACCCAACGCTCGCTGGTCATGTCTCCGGAAATCTGGAGGACGCTCATTAAGCCCCTCTTAGCGGAAATCTACGACTTCGCCAAAGCGAACCAGCGAGTCGTCTTCCACCACTCCTGCGGCAATATCGAATCGATCGTCGGGCACGTGATCGATATCGGCCTTGATATCCTTCATCCTATCCAACCGGAGGCGAACGACATTTTCAAGCTAAAGCGTGAGTTTGGGCGGGACTTGACATTCTGCGGAGGCCTCGGAACCCAGGGCTTCCTCCCGCACGCCTCGGCGCCCGAGGTTCGTGAAGCAATCCGAAGGTTGGTCGAGCAGTTGGGGAAGGGCGGTGGTTACATCTTGGAGCCCGGGATCACCTTGCAGGCAGATGTCCCGATTGAAAACCTGGTTGCCATGATCGACGAGGCACGTTCGTGTTCATTTGAAGGAGGAGTATGAGTAACACCCAACCGGTTGCTGGCGCCGGAGCAGTCGCGTTCTCCGGGTCTCATCGCGCTGTCCTTACCATACTGAGGATGGCTATTGGCTGGCACTTTCTCTATGAAGGAATTGCGAAACTGCTCATTCCTGACTGGACGTCGGCCGGCTATCTCCAGACGGCGCAATGGATTTTTGCCGGCTTCTTCCGGTGGCTGGCCGGAAGCCCGGACTTGCTGAAGCTCGCCGATTTCTTAAATATCTGGGGGTTGACTCTCATAGGACTGGCCCTCTTTGTTGGTGTCTTTATCAGAAGTGCGAGCGTTTTCGGGATGGTGCTGATTGCGCTTTATTACTTGGCCCATCCTTCCCTCGTTGCCACTGATTTCCGTCTGCCGGTCGAGGGCCATTATCTCTTCATCAACAAGAATCTGATCGAGCTTATCGCATTGCTGGTGCTCGCGGTCCTGCCCTCGCGCATCACCTGGGGCATCAGTCAGTTTTTTCCTCGTTTCTGCAGGACGAGTGTCGCTGATGAGGCGGAAGAGCCTGGCTCGCGGAGGATTTGGAAATTGCGATTCAGCGCTCCTGGCCCGCTGAATCGCCGCCAGATCGTCGCCAGCCTTGCTGCGCTGCCTTTCCTTGGAATATTCGGCTATGGCACGCGGAAGAAGTACAACTTCGAAAAAGTGCACGCCATAACCGGGGCCACCATCAAGGCGCCGGAATCCAGGCTGGACAAACTCAGCGGCCCTGTGCCGGTGGGGAGGATCGGTGACCTGACCCTGAGTCGCGTGATCCTCGGGAACAACCTGATCGGTGGTTGGGCCCATGCCCGTGATCTGATTTATGCCTCCAAGCTGTTCAAGGCCTACAACACTGAGCGAAAGGTCTTTGAAACCCTGGAGATAGCTGAACACTGCGGTATCAACGCCATTATGCTGGTCAACGCGCAGTTCCCGCTCTTCCGCAAGTATCTGAAGCTTGTGTCGGGCAAGATGCAGACGATCTGCCAGTGTTTTCCGAATCTGAAGGACATCAAAACGGACATCGACAAAGCGATCGACAATGGGGCAACGACAATCTACATACAGGGTGGAATGGCCGACCGGTTTGTTCTGAATCAGCGGGTCGACCTGCTGGGCAAAGCTTTCGACTACATGAAGAGCCAGGGCTATGTAGCGGGAATGGGCACCCACTCAATCGAGACGCTGCTCGCCTGCGAGAAAGCTGGGATCAAACCTGATTATTATGTGAAGACCTTGCACCACGACCGCTACTGGTCTGCCCATCCCCGGGAGAATCGGGTCGAATTCGAGATCATCACGACCATGAGCGAGGACCATAACCGCTCTCACGACAACATGTTCGACCTGTTTCCGGAAAAAACCATTGAGTTTATGAAGCACAGCACCGTCCCCTGGATCGCCTTCAAGGTCCTCGCAGGAGGTGCTATTCACCCCAAAGACGGTTTCAACTACGCTTTTTCCAACGGGGCGGATTTTATCTGTGTGGGGATGTTCGACTTCCAGGTAGTGGAAGACGTGAATATCGCCCGCGATATTCTGTCTCGCACCCAGCTCCGGGAGCGTCGCTGGATGGCGTAGGAAGGGTTGCGGCCGCAGGCCGTAGGGTGGGTTTCAATCCGCCCCGAAAAACGCGGTGCGGATTCGAAACCCACCCTACGGACCTACGAAGCGATCCTTCTGGCCCTTGACGGACCCTAATCCGGGACTTGCCCCTGCAGGATAGCCACCAGCTTCTCACTGTCGATATTGCCGCCGGAGACAACACACACCACTTTGCCCTCCCCTGCCTTTCCAGCCAGGGCGGCTGCCACGGGTGTCGCACCAGCGCCTTCCGCCACGATCCGGTTACGCTCGACCAGAAGTCGGATGGCGGCTGCAACTTCGGCCAGTGTCATGACCAGGGAACCCTCTAACAAGGAGCTAGCCAGTGGCCACATTTCCTCCAGGACGCCTTTTGCACCGATACCATCGACGAAGGAAGGCAGGTATTCGACTGCGGCCGGTCTACCGGCAGCAAAGGACGCGGCTAAGGGCGCGGCGGTCGTAACCTCGCAGGCATATATCCGGGTGTCGGGCTTCAGCGCGCGTACGGCCGACGCGATCCCACAACTCAACCCCCCGCTGCCCCACGGAATCACAACGGCGTCGACATCGGGCAGATCCTCGAGGATCTCCAGTCCGATCGTCCCGTTGCCTGCCATGACGGCCGAGTCGCTGGCCGGATCCACGTACAATTGCCCCTTGAGTGGTGCGTAGCCGTGGTCAATCCGCACCTGCCACCACTCGCTGTACGACACTTTCAGGATTTTGGCTCCCAGTCGCTTGATAGCCTCCAGCTTGTTCTGAGGCGCGGTATCGGGGACCACTATCGTGCACGGCAGACCGAGTCTCCAGGCGTTCCAACCCAGACCCTGGGCGGCGTTGCCGGCGCTGGCCGTATAGACGCCGCAAGCCAACTGTTCTTTGGGCGCCACGGCAATCGCGTTACTGGCGCCCCGAAGCTTGAAGGAGTTGATAGGCTGCAGGTTTTCCAGCTTCAGATAGATCTTTGCCGGGGTGCTCTCAAGATTGAGTGGAAGCAAGGGCGACCGGACAACGCAATCCTTGATTCGACCGCGGGCGGCATAGATCTGGTCGAGCGGGATCTGTTCATGAGGTTTCATGGCGGCTGCCTCCGAATTCAATGACCGTGCCGATGCCCTGTTCCTGCGCTTTCCGGAAAACGTGTTGCGCGGAGGCAAGGTCTTCTATAGCGAGGCCCAGGGACTTATATAAGGTAATCTCGTCGGGTGAATTCCGTCCCTTTAGCTTTCCGGTCAAGATATCGCCGATCTCCCCGACGATATGGCTTTCGTCGACAACTCCCTCCTTTTTGGCAAGCAGAAAGTCGCCGGCTTCATTTACGGTCGATTCCTTACGGTCGACGAAAAGGCGTGACTTGCGAACCGCCTCGGAGTCGAGTTCCCGCGCAAACGGGATGCTCGAACCAATCGCATTGATGTGAGTCCCCGGTTGGATCCATGCGCCTTTCAGGATCGGTTCGATGGACGAGGTGACGGTGCAAACCAGGTCCACGCCCCGGACGGCTTCCTCTGCCGTTGCGGCCACTTCGACGCAAACCTGGTGACGCTCCGAGGCCGCTGCTGCAAAGCGGGCCGACTCTTCAACCGTCAGACTCCAAACCTTAACTCGCTTGATCGGTCGGATCATGAGCATGGAGTCAAGATGGGTTCGGGCCTGCGTTCCAGCCCCGAGAAGCGCGAGCTGGCTGGCCTCGGGACGAGCCAGCAGGCGGGTTGCGACAGCCGTGACTGCCGCCGTTCTGAGTGAAGTGATTTCCGTGGCGTCCACGATGGCCAGGAGGCGGCCGTCCTTCGGGTCGAACAGAAGAACGCCGCCTTGGTGCGTGTCTAACGGAGTGCCGCGGTTACCGGCAAAGTAAGTGATGACTTTGAGGCCGAACGCATTGATGTGGCCGAGGTAAGACGGCATGGTAACCAAGGCACCCGTCTTGTCCGGCAGCCACATGGTGGCCCGCAGCGGCAGCTCGGCTTCACCCCGGCTAAGCGCCTCCAATGCCGAGGCCATCACCTCGATACACTCGTTCATGGGAAGCAAGCGGGCAACATCGGCTTGGTTGAGAACCAACAGTTTCATTGTCTGCGACTCCTGGTAGCTCCGGACCTCCGGCACGGAGTTGCAATCCTGCGGCAAAACTCTGACATCGTCCCGGAGGTCCCCGAAAACACCTGCCTAGGCCGGGCGCAATTCACCGTGTCCCGTGGCCGCCGTACTCTTTAAGATGTACTCGATCTCTGCGCAGACGCTCGCGGGCAATTCTGGCGGCCGGTGCTCTTCGATGATGGCGATCGTTTTGTCGCGTAAGACTTCACCCAGCCGTTTGCTGCCTGCACTGTCCCACTTGTCAGCCACGGTTCGGCTGAACAGATTCGGTCTCCACAGCTCACGGAAATGGGTGAGAGTGTGCTCAGAAGAGAGGAAGTCACCGTAATGTCCCATGGCGTGAATGGTTTCGAGCGCCATGGTGTCCTGGTCGAACGTGATTCCATCCATGACTTTGCGTGCCATCGAAATGACTTCATCGCTGAACACCATGTTCTCAGGCGAAGCCGTCAATCCCGTTTCCAGGTAGCCGATGTCGTGGACCAGGTTGTTGCCGGCCAGCAGGGCCAGCATCACGGACATCGTAATTTCCGCCGCGGCTTGTTCATCCATTGTGCAGCTGTTGCAGTCGCCAGCGTATCCCCAGGTCGGCAAGTTGTAGTACTGTCCCATCTCGGCCACCGCGATGCGGGTGAGGAGGAATTCAGGACATATGAAGACAGGGATAGCAGTCTTCATGTCGAGGTGATGCATCCCAAGGCCGTAAACAATCGGTGCACCGGCACGCTTCAGCTGGTGAATGGTAATCCCTGAAAGTACTTCAGCGTTGGCCATCGCTAAAGCGCCTGCCAAAGTCACCGGACCGGAAGCTCCCTGCACCGGAGCCGGGGAATGAACGATCGGCAACGACTGCTCGGCCATGTACAGCACCTTGCCGAGTGCTGTCTCAGAGTGCTTGAGTGGGGACGACGGCTCCGAGTAGAGCAACAGTGAAGGATTGATTCTCAGATGTTCAATTCCTCCGGAAGCCGCGCTCGCCATTGCCACGATTGCTTCACAGTCGGCCCGGTCATCGCATACAAAGACGAGTGGCTTTGTCGTGTTCTGCAGCATGAGCGCGAACTGTTCGCGGTAGTGATTGACTCGGCCCGCGTCCGAGAGCATCCCCATGGACATGCAAAACTGAAGTTCGGGCAAGGCGTCGACCACGTGAGCGCAGTCTCTCAGGTCCGCCGAGGTGAAAAGTCGTCGTTGGCCGGTTCGGGGGTCCAGGTATTTCCTGCAATCCGACCCAGTTCCGAAGGTTACGAGCCTGCCCTCCAAAGGGGCGACAACCTCGTCACCACCGCGTCGGCAGAGTGGGATGCGGCTGGGCGGCTGCCGGATGGCCCACTCGACGATACCTGGCTGAAAACGCACCAGGTTGTCCTCGATCATCACCGCGCCCGTCTGCTTCAGCAAAGCGAGCGCTTCGTCGTGATAAACACGAACCCCCGTACGGCGGAGGATCTCGAGTGAAGTCCGGTGTATGAACTCGCAGTCATCCCGCGTTAGCAGGCTGAACTTCGGAACCGATCGAGACTGCCGTTGAAATCTTTGTCCATCAATACTCATTCAGGTTTCTCCATTATCATGATCAAGACGTCACAGCACCACGAAAACCCCGGTTAGTATCCGGGAATTGGGAATCTCAGGCCGAGAAGGCCGACGTCTTCCCGCACCTCGTCTCTCGTTTGGGGAGGCAGTTCGTATTCGTAATCGCCCCGAGGTTTGACCGCCCGCAGTACTTTCCCGATCAGCGCCGAGCATACACCCATCTCCGCCGCTCCGAAACACCGGGCAGCGAGCGCGTTGGTGCCGATTCGAATTCCACTCGTCACGGATACCTTCGACTGGTCCCCCGGGATGAAATTCTTGTTAACGATGATATTGCATTCTTCGAGAGCTTTTTCGGCAATAATGCCCGAAATCCCGAAGCTGTTCCGCACATTCACCAGCACTATGTGATTGTCTGTGCCTCCCGAGACCACCTCGATACCATCCTTCATCAAGGACTCGGCCAAAGCCCGGGACAGGGTCACAACTCGATTCATCAGTTCTTTGAACTCGCCGGTGCCGGCTCGGTGCAGCGCGCGTGCTTTGGCCACAATCTTGTTGATGATTGGAGCGCCTTGGGTAAATGGGAATACCCCGGCCTGAATCAGCGACGACAGCGTTCCTTTGCCGGTCGGAGAAGGCGTGTCCCATTCCTTACCCATCAGGATCAATCCCCCGCGCGGTCCGTAGAGCTGTTTGTGAGTGCAGGTGACGGTGAAGTGCGCAATGTCGATGGGGCTCTCGTGCAGTCCCGCAATAACCAGGCCGGCAATGTGAGTAATGTCGGCCAAGAGAAAGGCACCCACCCGGTCGGCAATGTCGCGAAACCTCTGCCACTCGATAGCTCGCGGATAGGCCGTCGCGCCGCAGATGATCAGCTTGGGACGGTGTGTCAGGGCAAGCTCCTCCACTTGTTTGAAATCTATGAAGACTCGGGAGTCCAGGCCGTAGCCGACTGCGTTGTAAAACTTGCCCGAGATGTTGACCTTGGCGCCGTGAGAAAGATGGCCTCCGGAAGTAAGGCTCATACCTAGCAGGGTGTCACCCGGCTTGAGCACCGCCGACGTCACGATCTGATTTGCGGTGCTGGCGGTATGAGGCTGGACATTCGCGTATTGTGCGTTGAACACCGACTTGGCCCGGTCAATCGCCAACCGTTCGAATTGGTCCACGTACTCGCAACCGGCGTGGAATCGTGCCCCTGGGTATCCCTCCGCAGTCACGTTGCTCGTGAAGAGGCCTTCGCAGGCCAGAACCGAGGGGTGAGTAATGCTGCATGAGGCCACCATGGTCAGAGACCGGCTCTGACGGTCCAGCTCCTTCAGGAGGAGGCGGCCGAGAACAGGATCGCTTGACTCCAGATTGGACGCCGCACGGCTGGCGAAGTCCTGCAAAGTGCTGCTCATTTTTCTGACTTCTCTCCAAAAAAGGGGCCTAAACTTCCTTCCGTCGTGAAAAGCGACTGGAAGCGGAACTTAAAAGGAACTGGCCCGAAGCCCTGGGTTCGTCATCGTTCAGCCGTCCGGGACGCCGCCCTGAACATTACTCTCCGGCCGAAACTAGAGTCAAGCTGGTTGTTAACATCGATAGAAACCCTCGTGGGCGCCCTTTCCGCGACTGTCTTTCCAACCGTTGCTAGCTACCTAATTTTTGTACAAAATACCCCCAGTTTCGGACAAATATAGCGGCAAGT
>JBHGBF010000256.1:0-8022 GCA_041946865.1 Acidobacteriota bacterium
AGCACCGGCCTCTCTCCTCGTTGCTGCCACACTCCCAACAAAAAACTGAGGGGTTACGGTGCCGTCTAGATTTTTGGAGAAGAGGGCGAGGCCGGCATGCTAGAATACCGTTGTTACGGGACTTTTTCAAACAGGAGATCCTGTTATGTCGGGACATTCAAAGTGGCATTCTATTAAACATAAGAAGGCAGCCGCCGATTCAAAACGCGGCAAGATCTTTACTAAGCTGATCAAGGAAATGAGCGTAGCGGCGCGCATCGGAGGCGGAGATCCCGATTCCAACCCCAGGCTGCGAACGGCTGTCGCCGCCGCCAAAGCCGTCAACATGCCGCTGGACAACATCAAACGCGCCATCATGAAAGGAACGGGTGAGTTGCCCGGCCAGAGCTACGAGGGAGTGACCTACGAAGGCTATGGTCCGGGTGGCGCCGCGGTCATGGTAGAGACCTTGACCGACAACAAGAACCGCACCGTTGCTGAAATCCGCCATCTCTTTTCAAAACATGGCGGCAACCTCGCGGAAACCGGCGCGGTCCAGTGGATGTTTGAACGCAAAGGTTACATTGTCGTCAGCAAAGAAAAGGCCGACGAAGAGCGATTGATGGAAATCGTGCTCGAGGCCGGCGCCGAGGACCTGCGATCCGAGGACTCGACTTTTGCCGTCTACACCACGTTCGAGTCTTTCGAAGGGGTCAAGCATGCGCTCCAGGCGGCGGGAATCGAGCCCGATTCCGCAGAGTTGACGATGGTGCCGCAGAACGGAGTCCATCTGGAGGGCAAGAAGGCTGAACAGATGCTCAAGCTGATGGAGTCTCTCGAAGACCACGACGACGTTCAGAACGTCTATGCGAACTTCGATATAGACGAAGCCGAGATGGAAGCCATCGCCAACAGCTGAGGTCAGTGACGATTGACGACTTAAGATTGGCGAGTGACAGCCCTTTGGATTCTCTTGTCCTTGGCCAGTCTCGGATCGTCAATCGTCAACCGCCACCCTGTCAGCACCCTTCGTTATCATCCCCGCATGATCATCATGGGAATCGACCCGGGCAGCCGGAAAACCGGCTACGGAGTCATTTCTCTTGACGGGAATCACTGCCGCTGCCTAGATTACGGCGCGATTCGGCCGCCGGACGTTGCATTCCCGGAACGTTTGAGGCTGATTCACCAGGGCCTGCACGAGCTTCTGGCCCGACACCTGCCTCAGTCGGTGGTGGTCGAAGATATCTTCCATCACGCCAATGCCCAGAGCGCCCTCCTCCTCGGGCAGACTCGGGGGGTCGTGATCCTGGCCGCGGCACAGGCCGGCATTCCCCTGGCCGAGTACTCGGCGCTGCAGATCAAGAAGGCCGTGGTTGGCTACGGGAAGGCGGACAAGAGTCAGGTCCAGTTGATGGTCGGCAAGTTGCTCAACTTGAAAGAGAAACCGCAACCTCTCGACGCGTCAGACGCGCTGGCGATGGCCTTATGTCACGCTTTCAGTAAAGCGCGATACCAGCATAGCCCACGACACGCCGGTTCTCGCCGGTGACGGCGCCGGAATGAGTATGCCCGACCAACACTGCCCCGGTTGCCCCCAGGATCTTTGACGCCTCGATCGCCGCGATCGTGGGACCATAGCCGCACATCGTAATCCGTTCCCGCATGATCACATCGTAGAGACCCCGGCTGTCCAGTTCGAGCACCTTCTGAATGGCCTGTTCGTCCTTGCGCAAGGTCGTCTCTGCCGACTCAAAATGGTTCATGTCCGAGCTGCTTATGATGAGGACCGGCTCCGGCCAGGTTTTCACGGTCTCTCCCAGGGCAATTCCCAGATTGACCAGAGGCTCACAGGAACCCCGGGCGACGCAAATGGGGACAAATTGAAAGTCATTGCCGAGCAGGTGTTGCAAGAAGGGCAGCTGCACCTCGAGCGAATGCTCGTCCCGATGGGCCAGAAAACTGTCCTCCAGAGGCGGATGGCGGAGTCTGATCGCCGAGGCCAGACGGGTATCAATGGGGACGAGGCCGAGCGGAGTCTCCCAGGCGCCCTGCGACATGATGGCCAGAGACGCTCCCATACCCGTGTGGTTGGGGCAGAGGATAATAAAACGCCGGGGCAACTCCACTCGGGAGTAGACCTCGGCCGCCAGGCGTCCGGAATACACGTATCCGGCGTGCGGCGCCACCACGGCCTTGGCCTTCAACAGAGGCGGAGCAGGCGAGAGGCGCAACTCTCCAAGGAAACTGACCAGCCGCTCTCGCTCTGCCGGATAAAAAGATCCTGCGACGGCAGCCTTTCTTATCATTCGTTTTTCTCCGAGACATACCGCAGCACGGCGTTCGACTAGTCGATAACTCTCAGTTGTGCCGAGAAATCCGCTTGGACCATAATTCTAGCATGCGTAAACGAATCCTGTTTCCTTTCTTCCTCGCCGTGCTCGCCTGGTCTCCCGCCTGTGGCCCCTCTGAGCAGCAGACCTCCAGGCCGTCAGCTGAAAGGGAAACTGTGAAGGAAAAGGCGGCGGAGCCTGCCCAGCCGCAGGGACAGCCCCACGCCGTCCTGGAGACGGACAAGGGGACAATCGTGATCCGGCTGCTGCCTGGGCTGGCGCCCAAGGCAGTGGCGAATTTCGAGAAGCTGATCAAGGTCGGGTTCTACTACAAGACGAAGTTCCATCGCGTGATGCCGGGCAAAATGATCCAGGGCGGAGACCCGAACACCAAGGACAATGACCCCTACAACGATGGCCAGGGCAACACCGGCGAGACGCTTCCGGCCGAGTTCAGCTCCCGGAAGTTCGACCGGGGTGTAGTGGCCATGGCTCACCTCGAAGGCGATCCCAACTCCGCCAGCAGCCAGTTCTTTATTGTCCTGGCGCGCACTCCCCACTGGGACGGCCAATACACCATCTTCGGAGAGGTCGTGGAGGGGCTTGACGTGGCCGACAAGATCTCCAGGGCGCCCCTGTCCAAGGACCCGCGTTTGCGCAACTGGCCGGTCGAGAATATTCGGATCAGATCGGCTCGCGTGCAGTACCGGTAGCCAACTTATACTGCCCCACTCTGACCCGGGCCGGGCGCAGCAGTTGGTCGCCCGCCCGGTAGCCTTTCTGAAGGACCTCGATCACACAGTGGTCCAATTCCGGCTTGTCGACCGGAATCACGCCGACGGCCTCCGCTTCGTGAGGATTGAATGGCTGGCCGATGGGATTGACAGCCTCGATTCCTTCGTTTTTAAGTTTGGCTGAGAACAGGTCCAGGTTGAGGCGGACGCCTTCTTTCAGGGCGGCGATATCATCGCCCGCCGCCAGCGCCCTCTCCAGATTATCGAGTACCTCCAGGAGCGCGGTCAGGAGTTTCTGCTTTTCCAGCTGGACTCTTCGCTGCGTCTCCCGGTTGAGCCGTTCGCGAAAGGTCTCGTTGTCTTCGTCAAGCTTCTTCAGCTTCTCCTTGAGCTTTCGTTCGGCCAGCTCGGTCCGGGTCTTCAGCTCCTCGACGTAGGAGGGAAACCGCTTCTCCGGAATCTCGGCACGGTCGAAAACCGACTCATCCTTAACCCAAAACCTTTTGTCAGCAACCTGAATCTGGATCGGTTCCTTGTCGTCCATCACAGTCATCGCGGGTCAGATCATCCGGCGGCCCAACAATCGCTCGATTCTCTTTTCGATTGGAGGATGGGTACTGAACAAGGCCATGAGAGACTGTCCGCTGAAGGGGTTAACGATGAAGAGGTGCGAAGTTGCCGGATTTGCCTCCATCGGAATCCGCCGATTACCTTCCTGCAGTTTCCTCAAGGCGTTGGCCAGCCCGTACGGATTTCCGGTAATGCTGGCCCCGGTCGCGTCGGCGCCGTATTCGCGGCTGCGACTGATCGCCAGCTGGATCATCATCGCGGCAATAGGCGCGAGGATCATGGTCAGCAGGAGACCCAGGGCTCCTCCTCGATTGTCATCGTCGCGCCCGCCCATCGGGAAGAAGATGGCCAGGCGGGCGAGCATCATGATGGCGCCGGCCATGGTTGCGGCAATCGAGCTGATCAGGATGTCCCGGTTCTTCACGTGCGCCAGCTCGTGGGCAAGCACGCCCTGAAGCTCTTCACGGCTGAGCATCCGGAGAATGCCTTCAGTCACGGCGACGGCTGCGTGTTGCGGATTCCGCCCGGTAGCAAATGCGTTCGGTGTCGCGGAGGGAATGATATAGACCCGCGGCATGGGCAGACCCGCCCGCGCGACCAGCCCTTCAATGATCGAGAAGAGCTCCGGCGCCTGGTCGCGGTTGACCTGCCGCGCGCCATACATGGCGAGCGCAATCTTGTCCGAATAGAAATAACCCGCGAAGTTCATCAGCCCTGCGAAAAGGAATGCCATCACCAGGCCTTGAGAACCGCCGAGCAGTTCGCCAATCACCAGGATGAGGCCCGTCATCAGGCCCAACAACAACGCTGTCTTTAAATAGTTACCCATTTTGCTTTCTCAAACTGGAACAATTTTAACACGAAGAAAGCGGGGGAGGGTTGCTGGACGAAATGACCGAACAGCCAAAATGACTGAACCGGACCGCCTGGACAAGCCTTTAGTCCACTCCGTCCACTCCGTCCGCAAGACCGCGAATACTCAAGGAATCAACAGCAACTGGCCCAAATAGATCCGCGTGCTCGCGATCCCGTTCAATTCCTTCAGCTGATCGACGCCGACCTGGAAGCGGCGCGCGATCTTGGATAAGGTGTCACCGCGGCGCACCTTGTAGCGGGTGTGACTCGGAGCTTGCCTTTCCGGAGTCCGGCTTTCAGCCGCGCTGTTCTCGGCCAACACCGTCCCCCCCAGGTGCGGCGGAAGATGCACTATCGTTCCGGCTGGCACCATGCCTGCGCTGCGCCAGACGCGAGGCGTCAGATGCGGGTTATAGGCCTTCAAGGCCGCCGTCGTCACGTTGTACTTTTTCGCCAGCGTTCTGAGGGGCGTGCTCTTGCGCACTGTCACGGTTTCGAAGCTTAGTGGCGGATCCAACTGCAGGGCAGGGAAATACTTCTCGTGATCCCTGGTGATTTCCACCGCTGCCAGGAACTCCGCGTAGAAGTTCTCGCCCGCGTAGCCGAAAATCTTTGACTGATAGTTGTCGATGATGACCTTCAGGTCGCTGCCGTGCAGCGCCTGCGCCCGCAACATCCCGTTCTTGCCGTGGTTGTAGGCGGTAATGGCCAGCGGCCAGCTGCCCAGGGCCCGATAATTGTCGAGCAGGAGAGCAGCGGCCGCCTCGCCGGCCCGAAGCGGATGGAGTCTTTCGTCAACCGTCCGGCCGATCTTCAGGAGCTTTCGCCCGGTTCCGCGCGTGATCTGCCAGATTCCGGCAGCGCCTTTGCTTGAGTAAGCGGAATAGTCAAATGAGGATTCGACGTGAGGCAATAGGACCAGCTCGGGCGGCAATCCCTTTTCCTTGAAGATCTTCTCCAGCTCAGCCAGGTAGCGTCCTGAGCGCACCAGCCCGTCCCGGAATTTCTCCTTGATCCCGCGCTGGAGATGGACGTTTTCCTTAAGCCGCCGGAGGACCGGCTCGGTCGGTTGATAATCGGCAAGCTTCAGCACAGCGAGGAGCTCGTGATGGCGGAATTCGAGCTGGTCCGAATCGGGTCCGAGCACGATAAGCTCGTCGAAGGTTCGAGCCAGATCGTCGGCCGTTCGCTTCAATTCCGCCTGTCGCTTGCGCACGGAAACTCGGTCGGCGCCGCCGTAGGGAGAGCTGACCACCTTGTAGATGAGGCGGAGATCCTTTCGGTCATGGACCACGACCTCATCGCGCCCGTAACGTGTGAAGATCATTTTCCAGAATTCCACACGTTCCTCAAATCCGGCGGAAGGAAAGAGCCTGTTGAATTCGGAGTCAGCAGCGGGGACAGCCGCCTGGCCGGCGGCAAAGAGCATAAACTCTGGGAACCCTACGAGGAACAACAAAAGACACCATCTCCTCAACATCAGCGGCATCATACCAAAACCTCCGACAAGCAGCGCCGGCTTTTTCCACTTTTTTCTCTCTCCTAAAGAAGGCCTCGTCGCGAATCCCGGACGGTGCCCTAGCGGCCTTCAGCCTCGCCGGAGATCACCCTGCAGCCGGAAAATGATCTCGTCGACAATCCGGGAAGGAGTTTTCCCCTCCACGTCCACGCAGATCCGAGCCTGGCGATAATGGGTTTGCCTCAAGTCAAAAAGCGCCTTGAAACGGGCAGGATCCTTGGCGAGAGGGCGTGTCGAAATGCCCGAGCAGCGTTGCTGAGCCAGCTCCAGAGGAATGCGCAGCCAGACGCTCACACCATGCTCGGCGACCAGTGCCCGGTTCGCCTCGCTGCTGTATGTTCCTCCGCCGAGCCCGATAACACCTGGCGGCAATTGGGCGGTTTGGGCCAGCAGATGCGATTCGACCAGGCGAAAATACGCTTCCCCCTTCAAAGCGAAAATTTCCGAAATGGTCATCTGCTGTTCTTTTTCGATCAGATCATCGAGGTCCTGGAAAGGCCGGTTCAAGCGGGCGGCCAGCAGAGGCCCGACCGTCGACTTCCCGCTTGCCATGAAACCCACGAGATAGACATGCTTCATCATGAGCCGGCGATTAATTCCAGTTTACTGAAAAAACCGGGAAAGGATATTGCCGCACAGGCCGGATCGTCGATATCGACCGGATGTTCCGCCAGCAGGCCCGCGACCGCAAAAGCCATGGCGATGCGATGATCCGCAAAGGTGGTGATGGAACCTCCTCGTATCTTCTGCCCCGGCGGGATTCTGAACCCGTCGGCCAGCTCTTCGACCTCGATTTTAATCCTTCTGAGATTCGAGACCACGGAGCGAATGCGATCCGATTCTTTCTTGCGGAGCTCTTCGGCCCCCACGACCGTGAGCCCTTTCTTCAGCTTCACTCCAAAGACCGCCAGTACCGGGATTTCGTCGATGATGTTGGGAATCAGATCGCCGCCCAGTTGCTCGGGAAACGAGTCAAGAACAGCGGGCGAGTAACGGACTTCGAGATCGCCCCTGGGTTCGTTGTCCCGTTCGGAACGGTTGACGACCCGAATGTCCGCCCCGCTCTCGAGGAGCAGCTTGAGCAGGGCACTCCTGGTAGGATTGAGCCCTACTCCGGGGATTTCAATCTGCGAGCCGGGAACGACGAGTGCCGCCAGGATGAAGTAGACAGCCGCGGAGAAATCACCGGGTACCTGGACCTCGGCTGGAAGAAGCCGCGCCGGTCCCGTCACACTCATCTCTTGCCCTGACCTTGCAATGGAAACGCTGAAAACCGGGAGCGCTCTCTCGGTGTGATCGCGAGTCCGCTGGTTTTCCACGACCGTTGTGGTTCCTTCGGCCGTCACGCCGGCCAGCAGAACGCAGGACTTGACTTGCGCGCTGGCAACGGGCAGCGCGTAGCGGATCGAAGAAAGACGTGTGCCGGAGATCCGCAGGGGCGGGAATTCGCCGTCGCGCGCCTCGATCGAAGCGCCCATCATTCGCAGAGGAGTCATGACCCGTTTCATGGGTCGCTGATTCAAAGAAGCGTCGCCGGCTATCGTCGAGCGAAACGGCCGCCCCGCGAGCAGGCCCGACAACAGCCGAATGGTTGTCCCGCTGTTGCCGGCATCGAGCCGTCCGGCCGGCTGCCTCAGGTGCTCCCATCCCGGGCTTTCCACAATCGTGGCCGTACCGTCCTGCCGGACCCGGACGCCGAGCTCCTGAAGACACGACAGCGTAGATCGGCAGTCATGGCTTGGTGAGAAATCGGATATCCGGGTGCGGCCTTGCGCCATCGAACCGAGGATGGCGTAGCGGTGGGAGATGGATTTGTCAGCGGGCACCACGACTTTTCCAGAAAGGCGGGAAGCTGGGTAAACACGGCGCATATCGCCGTGTATTGTAGCGCCGCCCGCCGCTCGCTGACCACTGCCGCGCCACGCTCCACTGCGTGAGGTGTTGAGAAAGGCCGTCCACGCCAGAGGCGTGGAACTGGACTTTGGCGAAAATAAACAGATGTGTGAACGTTTTTTTACGCCGAAGGCGTTAG
>JBHGBF010000257.1:0-7983 GCA_041946865.1 Acidobacteriota bacterium
AGCACCGGCCTCTCTCCTCGTTGCTGCCACACTCCGAACAAAAAACTGAGGGGTTACCGGGACCGGGCAGTAGGGATTGCGGGTTGGCGATTGCGGACTTAGGATTGCGGGTTGATCACTCGAGCACCACGACCTCGTAGTCGTCCAACTGGGGAAGCACGAATGACACCGATCCTTCCTCTCGAGCGAGGGCTAGTGGTTTTCGCAGCCGCACGGCCCGGGCGCGACTGAAATCCCCTCTGACTCCCACTCGCACTGAACGAAACGGGACCGGGTCGAAATACGCCGTGTCGGAGTGCCCGGACAGGTTGACGAAATGGACCAGGGTGCGCCGCCTGTCGTGCTGCCGCATCAGCGTGACTTCGACCAGGGGATGAGCATCCGTTCGCAGCTGCCGCCGACCCGAAAGCAGATAGTCGATCAGGTCGGCCATGAAACCGGCGTGGGCGGGAGAGCTGTGGCGGAAATAAAGCGATCCGATATCCCAGGGGACGTAAGCCAGCTCTCGACTGCCATGCTTCAGTAAACAGAGGCCCGGGATTCCGGTTTCCTGCTTGTCGACCCGGGTAGGATAGAACGCCACGATTCCGCCCAGGTTAAAAAGCAGGGCATTGGCGCCGAATTCGGCGACCTGCCGGACGTGCCGTTTCGGATTCAGCACGGCATCGGTTTCGCGCAGATTGGTCTGGACCAGCCGGATCGGCTCGTCCATCCACCAACTGCTCAATGCATCGTCGGCCGCAGACCCGAGGAAACAGAACGCCAGAAGCATCAAAAAAGCCGTTGCCTTACCCATCGACCCCGAGTCTAGAACATCCCGGGGCTACGGCTTACGGAGCGCCTCTGTTGCTACAAACATCCGCCCCCTATGGGGGCAAAGCCCTAAAGCCAACAGCATTGCGCCTAAAGGCGAAACCACAAACAGATCGTGGTTGCTGCGCGATGCGGTGTTTCAGTGGCCGCAGGGGTTCGGGCGCCTCCGTCACGCGCCCCTGTTTGGAGAGCGCAGGGCGCCGGCAGGCGAGTGGGCGGATCGCCGCTCGGCTCAGTTGCTTTTCCGGTTGATTCATAGATAATCGGTCCCAGATAACAAGGAGGCTTCGATGGCAAAGGACATGAATCGCCGCAAGTTCTTAGGGTCGGCAGCCGCCACTGCTGCCGGGTTCACCGTACTCCCCCGGCACGTCCTGGGAGGAGGGGGCTTTGTTGGGCCGAACGACAAGATCAACCTGGCCCTGATCGGCTGTGGAACACAGGGGTTGCGCGAGATCCTTCCGATACTCACTTTACCGGAAGTGCAGGTTGTCGCAGTCTGTGATCCGAGCAAGAACGCGGTCGCCTACGTCGACTGGTCCAAGAACGGGCTTCGCGACCAGGTTCGTCGGGCCTTGAACAAACCCACCTGGTGGGAAGGAAACAACGAAATCCCCGGCGGACGCGACGTGGTCAAGGAAGTGGTGGAGATGTACTACGCGGGAAAGACGCCTTCCGGCAGCTACAGAGGCTGCGCTTCCTATGCCGACTATCGCGAGCTGCTGGAGAAGGAAAAAGACGTTGATTCGGTCAAGATCATGACGCCCGATCACCTCCACGCCTATATCGCCGTTGCGGCCATGGAAAAGGGCAAGAACGTGATGACCCACAAGCCGATCGCAAACCGGCTTGCAGAAGCGAGGCTCGTGATCGAGACAGCCCGCAGAACCAAGGTCGCGACCCACTTCTCACCGGCCAGCGACGGCCAGCAGATGAAGGTTCTGAAGGAGTGGATTACGGACGGCACGATCGGCACGCTGCGTGAGATTCACAATTGGTCATCGCGTCCGTTCTGGCCGCACTATGTCAAATTGCCGACCGACAAGCCTCCGATTCCGGCTGGCTTCGAATGGGATCTGTGGCTGGGTCCGTCGCTGGACCGACCTTATCATCCCAATTACACGCATGCTGTGTTTCGCGGCTGGTACGAGTTCGGCGGCGGTCCGCTGGCGGACATGGGGCACTACAGCCTCTGGCCGGCTTTCATTCAGTTCGGCCTCAATGCGCCGATCAGCGTAGAGTCAACTCCAAGCCATTTCTGTGAAGTGGTAGACCAGGTCAGCCGCGCCATCAGGAACGACTACACCTACCCGGTCGCCTCCACAATCCGCTTCAAGTTCGCTGCCAAGGAAGACCGCCCGGCTCTCGATATCTTCTGGTATGACGGAGGCATCCGTCCGAGGACTCCTGAGGAGCTGGAGGCCGACAACAAAGAGCTCGAAGCCGAGGGAATGCTGCTCGTCGGCGACAAAGGCAAGATCCTGGCCGGCTTCCGCGGCGAGAATCCGCGCCTGATTCCCGAGTCGAAGATGAACGAGTACCGCAAGGCAAAGGGCCTGCCCGAGGCCCAACCCCGGGAACGCCGGGGTGCCGGGCCGGATCTGTCCAGAGACATGGTCTGGGTCAACGCTTTCCGGGGAGTGAAGCCCAGTTACGGAGACTTCCTGCTCGCAGGGCCGATCTCGGATATGGTCAACCTCGGCGCCATTTCCTTGCGGATGGGCGGCAAACGGCTGGTCTGGGACGAGAAGGCCATGAAGATCACGAACCTGCCGGAGGCGAACAAGTACCTCGTCCGCGAATGCCGGAAAGGGTGGGAGCTGAAAGGACTGCAGTCCTAGCCCGGTCATCGGGGACCGGGACGTTTCGGGACGGCGGAAGGAAGGATGAAGCGAGATCCAACAGAGCCGCAAGCGCAGCGCTTTCCAGCGGAGCGCGTCCTCCTTCATCCTTCTTCATCCTTCATCCTTGGGGTCGTCCCACGACTTCGACCCGGCTGGTCCCCGCTCCCAGGGGAAGCACTTGCACCTCCGCCGGGAAGTGCTCGGACAACCCCTCGATGTGCGAAATGATCCCGATCTGGCGGTCCTGCAGCTGAAGCGCCTCGAGGGCGGCCAGAGCCGTCTGGAGGGCGGCCGTATCGAGCGCGCCAAAACCTTCGTCGATAAAGAGCGATCCGAGCCGGACCCGATGCGACTGGAGCGAAGACAGCCCCAGGGCCAGGGCCAGCGAGACGAGGAAAGTCTCGCCGCCGGAGAGGGTATTAACCGGTCGCCGTTCATCTCCCATGTCCTGATCCACGACCACTATCCCGAGCGGATCATGGCTGTCGCCGCAAAAGGGCTCCAGCCGATAGCGCGGCTTCAGATCGGCCAGATGCCGGTTGGCGTGTTCGAGCAGCAGCTCGAGCGTATAGGTTTGGGCAAAATTCCGAAAAGCCTTGCCGTCGGCAGAGCCTATGACCTCGCCCAGCTGAAGCCAGACGCGGCCTTGCTCCTCAAGAACGACCAGTTGGTCCGACAGCGCCTTGATTTTGTCCTTAACGGTCCGGGAGTGGATGATTCGGGCGCCGAGCTCGGCCTGCAGGCGGTCGAGCGCTTTGCGCCGCTCCAGCGTCTCACTGATCAGACGCTCCACGTCGGCGGCGCTTCGTTCCGGACGGTTGCGCTGGTGCTCGGCGAGTTGCCGCTCTCTCTCTTCGACCCGCTCTCTGACGCGCACTCGCTGTTGCTCGTACTCACTGATGGCGGCGCGCGTCTGGCGGCACCAGTCTTCGCCTCTTGAGGCCAGAGTTCGCGCCTCCTCTTCAGTGAAGCTAAGACTCTGCAATTGTTTATCCAGGGCCCTGCGTCTGGCGTCCAGCTTTTCGCTGCTTGTTTCCAACTGGTCCGACTGGGATTCGATGGTCGTCTCGAGCCGGGCCAGTTCGGCCTTGGCTGCTTCCAGATTTCGCTCGGCCGCGCGTTCCTGGGCTCGAGCTGCCTGGACCGTCCCCTCCAGCTCCTGACGCACCTCGGTGACCGCACGCCCGTCAAAAAGCAAGGCGCGCCTGGCGGCAAGGTCATTTGCCTCCCGCTTCCTTGCCAGCAACGCGGTTTCCGCCTGGACGCACTCGGCGGCTGCTTCACGGCTCTCGCGCTCGCGGTACTCGACTTGGGCCTCGACCGACGAGATCTGGCGGCGGGCTTCCTCCAGCTGCTCGAGCTTCTTCTTCCAATCGTCCGCGAGGCTTCCGAACATGCGGCGGAGGGCGGCAGGGTCCTCGTCCAGGAGCGGGTAGTGCCGGCGCTTGGAGACGGGGCCGACCAGGCCGGACAGGCAGGAAAACGCCGAGGAAATCCTGGACCGGAGCCGCTCGCGGGTCTCCGTGGTTACCTTGAGCTGCGACGTGCCCGACTCGTGACGGGAACGGGCGACACTCAGGTCTGTTTTCAGTCTTGAGTGAAGAGCCGAGTGCTTTTCGAAAATACGCTTCCGGGATCTTAACTGCTGCACCGTGCTGCGCAACACGGCCTCTTTGTCACGGGCCAAACGCAGCTGCCTGCCGATGGTCTCCAGCTGGGATCTGGCCGCCGACAAGACCTGAGCGGCGGCAGCCGGATCGGGAAGTCCCAGCCGTTTGGCGCCTTCACTGATGACCGCGCGCAGCTTTTCGCGTTCCGGGGCGAGGACATCCAGTCTCTCGTCGGCACGGCTGATAGTGCGCTGGAGATGCTCGAGGCGAGCGTCCTGCTGCACTCTGCGTCCCTGCAGGACCGCGATCTCGCGGGACAGCTCTTCCCGGCGTTTGGCGCTTTTCTCCACCAGCTCGTCAAGAAGCGGAGCTTCGTTCGAAGCCCAGGGATGATCAAGGGCGCCGCAAACGGGGCAGGGGGTGCCCGGACGCAACTCCGATCGGAGCTGCTCGATATTCGGTTTGCGGGAAGCGAGGGCGGTCCTCCAGGCCCGCTCCGCCTCGACTGCCGCTGCCTCCAAAGCCGGCAGGCGGCTGTCAATCTCGGCCGCCAGACGCCGGGTCTCGGCGGCGTCCTCAGCGGCATCGCCTCGTTCCGCCAGAATCCGGTGGGCCTCGTTCAGAAGCGCCTTCAGATCGGAGTTGTTCTTCTCGAGGGCTGCAGCCTCGTCTTGGCGGTTTCGGGTCTCTTGCTCGAAGCGGACCAACTGGTCCGGATCGAGCGCCGCGATCTCGGCTTCGAGCGAGGCTGAGCCGGCCTCGAGGCGTTCAATCTCGCCGTTCTCCGTGGCCAGTTCGCTCGAGACTCCCTCTTCCTTCCTGCGCAGGTCGTCAATGGTGCGAGCCAGCTCGTCCAGGCTCTGGCGGCTTTTCGCCTCTTCTTCCTTCAGCCTCTCGTACTGGAGGATCTGTTCGAGCCAATGCTTCTGTTCGGTAAAGAGCGGTGCCCGCGCAGAATTGGCTTTCTTGAACTCCTCCAGGTCCCGGGCCGTCTTTTGAAGTCCTGACAGGAGGTCTCGGGATGCGCGCAGGTTCTCCTCGGCCTGCACATTTCTCTGGTTCGCCTCTCGATGCCTTTTTTCGGCCGCGGTGAGGGCCTCTTCGGCCAGGCGCAACTGCTCGTCCAGCCTGAGCGCCTCTTCGATGAGCGGTTCTTTTTCCTGGCGCAGGGCTTCGGCCGCTTGAGCCGAGTTTCGCGCCAGCACGACCGCCTGCTCGGCGTGGTCCCGGTTTTCGCGCGCCTGGCCGGCCTCGTTTCGATGGGTTTCGAGGCCGGCGCTGAGCGCCTCGGCCTGATCCTTCAACTCATCGACAGCCGAAAACCAGGCGGACAGGGACAGCGCGCTCTCCGTTCGCGAAAGCTCCTTCTTCTGTTCGTCAATGGCCGGCGCCTGTGCGAAGACCGCGGCTTGCTCGTCCCGGGCACAGTCGAGCGCGCCTGCCAGCTCGCCTTCCCGGGTGAACCAGTCCTTCTCGCGCTCGAGCACCCGGACCAACGCCTCGAGCTCGTTGGCCTCTTTTTCGGCCTCTTCGAGCTTGCCCTGAAGCGCCACGACCTCCTCCCAGGGCACTGTCTCAAGCGCATCGATCTCGCGCTGCACCGCGGCCGCTTTTTCGGACTCGAGCCTGGCCCGTTCATAGGCGGCTTTGGACACTCGCCCGTAAAGCTCGGTTCCCGTCATACGTTCAAGCAGCGCCGAACGCTGGTTCGAATCGGCCTTGAGGAAGGAGGCGAATTCGCCCTGCGCGAGCAGGACCGCGCGCTGAAACTGGTTGAAATCGAGGCCGAGAATGCGGCAGATTTCGGCGCGGGTCTCGTTGAGTCCGCCGCCCAGCGAATCACCGGTTTCCAGGCAATGCAGCGTGCAGGATGGCTTCTGAATCGTACCCTTGGCCCGGCGGCGGGCCCGCCGGACCTCCCAGCGGGCCCGGTAACTGCGTCCGTCGTCCGCCTGGAAGTCCACTTCGGCAAAACCCTCCGTTGCGCCTCGCCTGAGCAGGTTTCGGGGATCGTCCGCCGGGAGGTCTTCCAACCTGGCCTTGCTGGCTTCTGCCAGCCGCGGCGTCTGGTGAAAGAGCGCAACTGAGAGGGCATCGAGCAGGGTCGACTTACCCGAGCCAACGGGGCCGGTGATAACGAACAGGTGAGCATCGCCCAGTGGACCGTTTCTCAGATCAAGCTCGAAGGGCCCGGCCAGACTGGCGAGGTTGGCGCCGCGCACCGCCAGGATCCTCATCGCGCCTCCCCCCTTTCCTGCTCTTCCCAAAGCAGACGGAAAGCGCGCAGCAAGTCGTCACTCGGCTCGTCGAGGATCGTCAGGTTGGAAGAGTACTTGCTCTTGTAGCAGTGCCGGAAGATCTCTTCCGGATTCAGCTCATCAAGCCGGCGCCCGCGTCCGGACAGCGCGGACGTCCCGCGCCTGCCATACTCGGGCGTGATTTTCAGGAGGCGCGGCCACTTGTCCTCCAGCTCACGGCTGATCTCCTCACGCAGGGTCGGTCGAGGCGCGTCCAGACGAACCCGGACCTCCAGGTAGGGACGTTCAGGAGACAACGGATCTCGCCCCGCGAGCTTTTCGAGCCGGCCGATTTCCGCGAGGACCTCGTCGGGCTGCAGCGGGCCTTCACGCGGTACTCGCAGCATCTCGACTGGCCGCGGCGCCTGGATGGCTCTGACATCGACCAGTTCCGGTCCCTCCAGCTCGGCCACCAGCACGCGGTGGCAGTAGTCGGTTTCCGCAAAGGAGAGGGGGAGTGGCGATCCCGAGTAGTGGATCCTCTCGGACACCGGCTGGCCCAGGTGCAGGTGTCCCAGCGCGACGTAGGCGAGTTGTGGAGGGAAGATCTGTATCGGAAGCGCAGCCAGATAACCGTTCTGGATCTTGCGCTCGGAGACCTCTGAGATCTGACAGCCCGTCAAATACAGGTGGCCGGCAGCAATGGCCGCCTGATCGTTTCCCGCCCGGCTTAAGGCCTCTTCACAAAGCGGCTGGTAAATCCGACTGATTGCTTCCGTCAGGTTGGCTTCAGGGTCTGAACCGGGAGGCGTGGGCGGCAGGTCTCCCGGACGCAGGTAAGGGACCGCGGCCAGATAGGCTGCCGGTTGTCCGTCGCAGCTGTGAAGCGTGATCAGGCAACGGTCAAGGTCGTGGTTCCGATCGGCAGCCCGCGTCAAGCCACCAAGCACGTGCACCCCAAAAGCGGACAGCACCGGGTGAGGAGCATCGAGCCGGGCGGCCGAATCGTGATTGCCGCCCAGGATGACAATGTCGAGTCCCGGCTGCCGGGCCTTTGCCTCGGCCAGGAAACTGTAGAAAAGCTGCTGCGACTGGGCCGTTGGATTCGGACCGTCGAAAACGTCTCCGGCGACCAGGAGAGAATCGATCTTTTCCCTGACCAGGACGGTCAGAAGCCAGCGCAGAAACATCTCATGTTCATATTCGCGCGGCTGCTCGTGGAGCATTTGCCCGATGTGCCAGTCCGAAGTATGCAACAGCCGAATCTTCATCCCAGGGAGTATAGAAAGAAACCCTGTCACCGGCCAGTGACAGCAGGCACTTTGGGGTAACCCCGCAGTTAAACAGAGCCGCAAGCGCAGCGCTTTTCAGCGGAGCGCGTCGGGTGTGTGCCGACACGAGGTTCGTTTGTGGATACCACACGCACCCGACGCGCTCCCCGTCCGCTGACGGTCCGCTGGAAAGCGCTGCGCTTGAAAA
>JBHGBF010000258.1:0-9879 GCA_041946865.1 Acidobacteriota bacterium
TGAGAAGGGGCTCCCGGCCTTGGGAAAGGGTCCGTCATCAACAATGCGCTTATTTTGGGACTAGTCTGACGTAACTGGCCCACACGCGGCTGAGGACGCCGTCAGGCACTCGCACCACCGCTGCCCCCATGTTCGCGGCTCTGACCGTGACCGGCAGATCAGGCGCACCTCCCTGCCGGATAATCAACGGTTGCGAGTAGGTTCCGTCAAGCAAGATGACTTCGTCGCCGGCTTGAGGGCGTGACAGGCCGGTCGCCAGCGAACAGGGTGAATCGGGTGTGCACTCCTGGCCCGATCCGGAGGGGGACACGTAGTAGGAAGCAGACAGGGCCGGGTCAAACGATGCTATGAAAATCGCCATTGAGGCGAGGATTATTGATAACAGTTTCACTGCATACTCCTTGGTACTGCTCTCGCAGTGAGCGCGTTAATGAGACGGCGGAGATTGTCCCAAGCTTTAAACGGGCGGGTTTATACCACACGTCGGAAAAGCGAGTAAACATCCAAGGTGTAAACTCGTGAACGCTCCATACGGGGCCGACTCAGCCCCACGGGGCTGGATTGACGCCCTTTTACATCCTAGAATTGTCCTAATCTTCGCATGACTGAAGCGGTTATCTTAAAGAATTCTGAAGGAGGAGTTTTGGTATGGCCACTTCGCCTGTACCCAAGTTTCGTATCGACGAAGACGTCCATGATGTGCTGATGGGGTCAGCCCAGATTGCTACACCCCCTCGCCCTAAAGGAGCAACGCTCCCCGAGCCGTTCTTTCCTCAGCACCCGGAACTTCTGAATGACCCCGGTCCCGAGAGACCGCCGGAAAAGCGGCAGTGGAGCATCGAGCTTTTGCGCCGCCACGCGCGAGGCTGGTTGGTTCCCTATCTTCGCTCGCGCCTGCTCCCGGGTGATTTCCACCCGATCACCGCCTATCTGTTCCTGGAATATAAGTGCAACATTGATTGCTGGTACTGCTGGTCGTTCAACAACAAGGTGGTGGGCATGACGGAAGACGTGGCCCGGCGCTCGATCGACTGGCTGTATGACCGCGGCTGCCGGGTTTTGGCGTTGATGGGTGGCGAGCCGCTGTTGCGTCGCCACTTCGTACACAAGGTCGTGTACTATGCCGCCAAAAAAGGCTTCTGGGTTTACATAGGGACAAACGGCCGTCTGCTCAAGCCCGATTTCGCCGATCGGCTGGGCGATGCCGGGGTGGCCGTCTTCAACTTCGCCCTCGACGCCTGGGACGTGAAACCCGGCCTGCCCAAAGCGCTGGTTCCTGTCCGGGCCAACCTGGAGCACCTCGCTCGCAAGCAGTACGGCTACGGGTACATGATCTTCTTCAACATTAACATCTGCCGCAACAACCTGGAGGATGTCCGGCAACTGACGGAGTATGCCCGGGAGCACCGGCTGGCAACCGATTACCATATCAATGAGACTCCCATGCTCGAGCAGGACGAGCATTTCAGGCACCTGGAAGCGAACCCGACCTATATTCGCCCTGAAGACTGGCGGGCCGTGGATGAGTTGATCGACTGGATCATCGAAAAGCACAAGAGCGGTTACCAGATGGTTAATTCCATCCCGCGCCTGCAGGAAATGAAGGCTTTTATGCGCATGTCGTCCGGAGCCGATCTGCACCGTATCGGCTGGTACGGCGACGGCGCCCAGGCAGGCCCCGAAATCGACAAGATGCTGACTTCGATGCCCGGCATCATCCGCGACGGGGACGACAGTCTGCATTTTTCTCCGTGGAACTGCCGAGGCGGCCAGAACAACGTGATCATCCGCACTGACGGCACCCTGGCGCCCTGCTTCCCTATGTACCCGGCTCAACACGACTGGGGAACCATCGAGGGACACAAGTTCGATCGAAAGCAACTGGCGACAATGAAAAAAGCCTGCCAGAAACATTGCTTCTCAACGCTCAACCACAACCTTGCGTTCTGCTACAACGACCGCCGGGTCATCAAGTGGCTGTGGAAACAAGCCCTGAATGGCTTGCAGGGAGGCGCACGAAGCTTCGAAGACTGAGAAGACCCTGCTATGGCTTAGCTCTGAAAAGCCGACCTAAAGGCGGCACTACAAACAAGATTCAGGCATTACCTCAAGGTAACCGCTCAGTTTTCTGCGAGCGAAGCGGCAGGCGCTTTTGGAGTTCATCATGCGTCCACCGAGTTTGCCGGACTCTCTGAAAGGAGGTTATCTATGAAAGTCATTCAGACCGCCGTGCTCGGCGTTCTGCTTACCGTTGGAGCATGGTCCCAGTCTGGCCAAAAGGCCACGGGAAGTCAGGGGCAGAAAGCGGGCCGCCCGACTGGGATGACCACTTCCTGCCAGGACATGGCCAAGCAGCGCCAGAAAATGATGAGTGATATGCAGCAAATGGATCAAGAGCTGCAAGCGAAGATCTCCGCCATGAACAGCGCCACCGGCGACCAGAAGATTCGCGCCATAGCCGATGCTGTCAATGAGCTGGCCAGACAACGGCACGACATGTTCGCCCGGATGCAGGAAATGGACTCAGCGACGATGAGCCACATGGGCGAACACATGCAGTCAGGCGGCGGGCAGGCGATGGCGAACTGCCCAATGATGAAGCAGATGAGCCAGCAGGCCCGCGAAGGCACAGCTACCAAGCCGGCCACCGGCAAGAAAGCTGAATAGACCAGGCTTGAGAAAGGCCTTCGGGCGAGCGGTGCTTCGCTGTCCAGCGACGTTCCGCTGCTCGTTCGTAGTTCCGCCTGAAAACGGCCTTTACAGAGGCGCGATCCTGTTGTGGCTTAGCTCTGAAAAGCCCTCGTAGAAGGCGGAACTGCGAACGAATGGGGAGGCGACTTCACAAGCAAGACGGCCACGCTGTTTGCGGCCTGACGCCTACGGCGTAGGAACGCTGCGCCTTTGCCGCTCGCGCTCTCCGAAGCCTCGCTCGCCGAAAACTGAGCGGTTACTCGCCCCGATAATCCCTCAGTCTTGTTTGTAGTGCCGCCTTTAGCGCCTTCAGGCGGGCTTTTTCGAACCGCAGTCTATTATTGAGAGCGGTTACGGTTCGAAAAAGCCCGCCTAAAGGCCGCCTAAAGGCGGCACTACAAACAAGACTGAGGGATTAATCGCCCCGATGTTTCCTCGTCGCTTCCATCATTGGCCTTGTGATATAAGAACCAGCCGAAAGGGACACCGTTTCCCAGGGAGAGAAGTGTGCAGGCTCCTGCCCAATTGCGGCCACGGAAGTTGTTGCAGTCCTGGAAAGAAATTGCCGCCTATCTGGGTGTTACGGTCAGGACTGTTCAGCGCTGGGAAAAGGAAGCCAACCTTCCGATCCATCGCCAGGGGACAGGCCGGAGGTCTCGGGTTGTAGCGTACTCCGATGAGCTCGATGCCTGGTTGCGACCCCAGAAGAGCCCAGGCGTGGAACCCGAAAGACGCCATAACCTCCTGGTCTGGTACGCCTTGATCGCTGTGGTCGTCGTCGTCCTCGGTATCGGCGCCTGGCTCTGGTTCGGCCGGGAGGTCCAGCTGGAACGGGCCTTACGGGAGGGGAACGTCCTGAAGGCCGTGGACAAAGACGGCAGTGTCGTCTGGGAACAGAGCTTTCCGTCGCTGAATGAGACGGCCTATTCCCAGGTGTCCGATGTCAGCCTTGTTGTCGATCTGGACGGAGATGGAGACCGAGAGCTTCTCTTCAACCTGGTTCCCGCGCGCGCCGAGGGGACTGCCGGCCGCCTGCTCTGCTACGAAAGCGACGGTCGTCTCCGGTGGGAGTTCAGCTATGGCCGCCAGCGGCTGATCGCCGGGCGCAGTATCGACCGGAACTACGTTGGCCTGTTTTTCAAGATCGTCCGGGTGGGAGCTCGGCAGTTCATTCTGACCTCAGCCAATCATCAGCTGTGGTTTCCATCCCAGGTGGCCCTTATTGATCCTGTCAAGGGAAAGCTGATCGACGAGTACTGGCACCCAGGTGGGTTCTTCCGCCTGCTTGTCCAGGATCTCGACGCCGATGGCGCCGACGAAGTTCTTCTCGGCGGTCTGAATAATCCGGGGCAGGGAGTCGGCCACGCCGCCCTGGCGGTGCTGAAGATCCCCTTCTCGGGCGCCGCCAGAAAACCGGGAGCGGAGCTCTCTCCTTTCTTTGAGCTCACCCAGGGGAAAGAATCCAACTACATACTTTTCCCGCGTCTGGATGTGAGCGCCATGGAAGGCAAGCTGCCGCTCATCTCCGAAATGTCCATCGCGGACAGAAAGATCCTGGTGCGGATTACCTCCGGGGAGATCCACTCCTTCTATTACCTGGACTTCAACCTGAACCTGGTAGAAGCGCGTTTCACCGACAACCTGGTTCCCCTCCATGATCGCCTGAAGAGCCTGGGCGTGCTGGATCACCAGATGACCGAAGAAGAGATTGCGTCCTACCGCCGCATCGAGGCCTTCCCGACGGCGCCGGACGGCAACAGCGCCGAGGTGATAGCCAGGTTGCAGGGGGTGCGATAAGACCGCAGCTCTTGTCCGTATCCGAACGCCGGAATCCCAGAGACGAACAGAGCCGCGAGCGATGCATTTTTTTGCCAGCTACCCCGCGGTTCCTCGAAACACCGACCGGCGCCGGGGGCAGGGCGCCTGAACCCTCTTCCGGCGCGACTGGCATCCTGTTTGCTTCTCCAGCCCTCGGCTGGAAGACGAGCAAGCCAGGGAGGGAAGCATGAATGGTCTGTTCCACGACGTCCGCTACAGCGTTCGCACTGTCCTCAAGAACCCCGGATTCACCTTGGCCGTGGTTTTCACCTTGGCGCTTGCCATGGGTCCGAATGCGCTGATTTTCACCCTTCTCGACGCGATCATCATCAAGGAGGGCCCGTACAAGGATGCCGGCGAACTGCTGATCCTCAATCAAGAAGAGGAAAAGACGCGCGCCACTCAGCCCGTCAGCTACCCGAATTTCGAAGACTGGCGGAAGATGAGCCAGTCTTTTTCTGGCATGGCTGCTTACCGATCCGATCAAGTCCTGTTCCGGGCGGGTGACACCGTTCGCCGTGTGCACGCCGAATCGGTTTCTTTCGATTTCTTCCGCGTTCTGGGTGTCGCCCCACTTCTGGGACGGACTTTTGTCTCCGATGATTTCCGGCTCGATGGGCCGCGAGCCGTAGTTCTCAAGTACGGGGAATGGCAGAAGGAATTTGGAGGGCGGCCGGACGTGGTGGGAACGGAAGTGGTGGTGGACCGCGTCCCGGGCCGGGTCGTCGGCGTCATGCCGTCGAACTTCTGTTCGCTGTTCTACGGAAGGGGCGCCCGGCTGTGGGTCCCACTCATCGGCAAACCGGAGCAGGAGAACCGGGCTCGCGGCCTCGTGGAAGTGGTTGGCCGGCCGAAACCAGGAATCAGCAGAAACCCCATCGACCGTGAGCTGAGAGTTATTGCCGCGCGGCTTGCCTCTGCCTATCCGGATTCGAATCGCGGAAGCGGAATACGAACCCGCACGATTCGCGAAGTCTGGCTCGCTTCCGTGGGCCCCGGTCCTCGGATTATCGGACCGCTGGTCCTCTGCGTCCTGCTGGTCGCTTGCGGAAACGTGGCGAACCTGTTGCTGGCTCGGGGGGTGGCGCGCAAAAAGGAGATGGCACTGCGCCGGGCGCTCGGCGCCGGACGTCTCAGGCTCATCCGCCAACTCCTGATTGAAAGCGGTCTGCTGGGCCTCGCCGGCGGCGCTGTCGGCCTGCTCCTTGCCTACTGGGGACTGGACCTCTTCAATCGCTATCTGGACCTCAGCTCTCTCGGCGTCGACCACTTCGAAATCGACAGCAGGACGCTGAAGTTTACCGCGATTATGGGAATCGGATCGGGGATCCTCTTCGGCTTTCTTCCCTCGGTCAAAGTCTCCAAAATCAGCCTGAGCCACGCGCTCAAAGAGGGCGGGCCCATTGCAGGCCGCATCAAGAGCCGCCTGGCGGGCGTCCTGGTCGTATCCGAGCTGTCTATCGCGCTGGCTATGCTGGCGGTTGTATCGATGTTTATCGCGAGCGCCTTGCACTCGATCAACATCTCGTACCAGCCCGGCTTTCGAGTCTCCGAGGTCTTGACCGGAGACTTTTCCCTTTCAGAGGAGGCCTACGACACACCCGGGAAGAAGACACGTTTCTACACGGAGCTGCTCCGTCAGACTGCGGAAGTCCCCGGGATTAACGGGGCCGCCCTGGTCAGTACCGTTCCCGGCGGATATTCGCCGGACAGGGCCAAAGTGACAATCGGGCTGACCGATCCCACAGTTCCGCCCAACAGGGCGCCGGGGGTTTGGGTCGACTACAGGGTGGTGAGCCCCGACTACTTCAAGGTCCTGGAGATTCCCCTGGTCCAGGGCAGAGCATTCACGGATTTCGACAACGCCGAAGCGCCGCGTGTCGCCCTGGTGAGCGGGCGGGCCTCAGCAGCCGTGTGGAAGGGCAGAGACCCAGTCGGCGAGACCCTCAGCATTAACGGTGTCCCGCACACGGTCGTTGGCATCGTGGGCGACGTTAAAACCTCAATCCGTTCAACGAACCGGGAAGAGGCCGAGGTCTGCGTCCCCTACCTCCAGCAGCCGCGCGGCGTCATGAGCCTGGTCACCCGGACGAAAGGGAACCCCGAGGCCGTGATACCCGAGGTCAGAGCCCGGTCACAGGCGGTGGGGCAAAATGATGCGGCTGCCCGGTTCCAGACCATGGAACAGTACCTGTACGGCGCCACGCGCGGGCAGAGGTTTCTCATCGGTCTGGTCGGCTCCTTCGGATTGCTGGCGGGCCTGATAGCGGCCGCAGGCGTCTACGGGATCATGTCTCACTTCGTGTCCCAGAAGGTGCCGGAAATCGGGATCCGGATGGCGCTCGGAGCCGGTCGAGGCGAGGTCCTCAGGCACGTCATGCGGGAAGGCGCGGTGCTGATTCTGATCGGGGTCGGAGTCGGATGCCCGATCGCGCTTCTGGTGCTGCGGCTTCTGCGGAGAGTCGTGTTCGGCATGGTCCTGACCCCGCCGCTTCTGGTTGGGAGCGTGACTCTCGCGCTCGCCCTGGTCGCGGCTCTTGCCTGCTACCTTCCGGCCCGGCGCGCGTCGCGCGTCGATCCGCTGATCGCGCTGCGCTACGAGTAGGTAGAGAGTCGGCCTCCGTCACTCCTCGATCAGCTGGCCCGGGTCGCGAGCCACACAATCTGGGTTTACACGCAGTCGGACAATCCCCGGAGTGGTCGACTCTACAAGCCGCGCCACAACCCGCTTTACAACTATTCGAACTACCAGGCCAACGTCTCGCTGCCGGGCTGGTCCCAATGAAACATGGAGCTGAGAGCGCAGCGCTTTCTGCCGAGTGACCCGGCTCTGCAAACCTCCGGTCCCGGGTCTCGGACTACGGTTTCAGAACGACGTGCTTGATTCTCTGCCGTTTCCAGGTGTACGTGATGTGCAGGAGCCCGTCCGAGCTCTGGATCACGGCCGGGTAGGAGTACTCTCCCGGCTGGTTCTCGAGGACTACGGGCTTATCCCAGGTTAACCCGTTATCCGAGGAGAAGGCCACGTTCAACGGGCTGCGTCCGAAACGCGTGTGATTGTAGACGAGCGCCACGCGACCGTCCTTCAGTTTGACTGCGTCCACACCGCTGTTAGGGTTCGGCAGCGCTGTCGGCCTGGCCGGCTCCCAGGTCTTTCCGCCGTCCCTGGATTCTGATCGGCAAATCGCCCCGATCCGTAAGCTGCTTCGCATCAGCATGACCAGGTGGCCGGGAGTGACCTCCCATACCGTCGGTTGTATGACGCCGAAGTTCTGTCCTGGCACCGTGATGGGCCCGTGACGGGCCCATGTCTTGCCACCGTCGGAAGAGACTTCGACCCAGGAGGCCCAGCTGCGGGAGGGAGCGTCCGCCGGGGTACCGCCTCGGTAACCGGATTCCACCGAGGTTGGAGCCAGGATGTCGCCGTTCGCGAGGGTTATCGGCTTGTTGCGGATGGGCCCGAGGAGTCCGGCGGGAAGGTACTGGACTTCGCCCCAAATGCTTCCCTCCAGGATGCGGTAAGCGCCGGTCCAGCTCTGCGGATTGGGGCCGACCTTGAAGAAAAGCCAAATCCGGTTGGACGAATCGCGGAACAGGACCGGATTCCAGCAAGGCATGTTGGGGTAGCTGGTCATGGCGCGGGGCGCCGACCAGGCCGCCTCACCGGTTTTTTCCGACATCCAGATCTCGACGTTGTCCGCGCCCTCATCCTCCCCGCCAAACCAGGCCGCCATCAGCCTGCCGTCCGGCGCTTCCGTTATCGTGGAGGCGTGGCAGGACCGGAAGGGCGCTTCGGTAAAGATGAATTCGGATATCAGTGGTTCCGGTCCAGGCTGCCCGTTGCATATGGATTTGGGGAAAAACAAAAGAAAAGCCAGGCTTAGAAAGACCCCGGTCGGCCGCATTCCCACCTCCCTTGGAGCCTGTATTTTAACAGAGGCGCTCCGGGAGCAAAGGGTGTTGAAAAAGGTCACCGCAGGATTGACAGGATGACGGGGACGCTGGCCAATCCTGTCTGAACGAGTCTTACACACCAACCTCGACCGGGACTTCGTGGAAGGTTCCCTGCCCGGTTTCAAAGGCAGTGATATTGCCGAGCGTTGTTTCGGCGATTCCGGTAAGCGCCTCGCGGGTAAAGAATGCCTGGTGGCCGGTGATCACCACGTTCGGGAAAGTCTGCAGGCGGGCGAAGGTATCGTCCTGAATGACTTGCCCGGACAGGTCGCGGAAGAACAGCTCCTCTTCTTCCTCGTACACGTCAAGCCCCAGGTAGCCGATCACGCCTTCCTTCAGCGCCTGGATGACAGCGCGTGTGTCGATCAGGGCGCCGCGTCCGGTATTGATCAGCATGACGCCGCGCTTGACCTTGCGCAGGGACTCCTGATTGATAAGGTGTTGCGTTTCGACCGTCAGAGGACAATGGAGAGAAATGATATCGGAGCTCGAGAGAAGCGTCGGGAGATCGACATAGCGGACTCCCATTTGCGCGTACTCCGGGCTGGGATAGGGATCGAAGGCCAGCACCCGGCACTTGAAACCGAGCATGATTCGAGCAAAGGTCCCCCCGATCTTCCCGGTTCCCACCACCCCGACCGTCTTCCCCTCCAGGTCAAAGCCGAGCAGCCCCTCCAGGGAAAAGTTGCCATCCCTCACCCGGTTGTAGGCCCGGTAGACCTTCCGATTGAGCGTGAGGACCAGAGCCAGAGAGTGTTCGGCCACGGCGGCAGGCGAGTAGGCAGGCACTCTGGCCACCCGCAAACCGAGATCGGCGGCAGCGGGCAAATCGACGTGATTGAATCCGGCCGAACGCAGCGCAATCAGTTTCGTTCCGCCCTCTGCCAGCTTCTGGAGAACCGGCCGATCGAGCTCGTCGTTGACAAAGGCGCAGACGGCCCCGAAGTCTTTCGCCAGCGGGGTGGTTTCGAGAGTCAGGCGGGTATCGAAGAAGGCCAGTTCGTGGTGATGCTTCTTGTTAGCTTCCTCAAGAAAACACTGATCGTACGTCTTGGTGCTAAAGACGGCTACTCTCAAAGTACGATAAACCTCCTGAGCCGAGATTTCTCTGTCTTTCTGAGATTGGATGCAGCGGGGACGCCTTCGGTTGCAGCAATCACAAAGCCGGGTGTTTCAGGCAGCTTTTTTTTCGGCGACATCCCGGGATCACAGGGAACCAAGGCCGAGGGCGTGTCAGGGAAGTACAAAAGGCGTGCCCCGCCACGGGCCCATGAAGGACCCGTGGCGTCTGGACTTTGGCACAAATGAACAGATGTGTGAACGTTTTTTACGCCGAAGACGTGAGGCAAGACAGCTTAGGGTTGGCGCGCAGTTGAGCGCCTACCCTGGGAAACCGTTCGAGAACAAGCCTTTCTG
>JBHGBF010000259.1:0-7937 GCA_041946865.1 Acidobacteriota bacterium
CTGACTTCTGAATTCCATATCCCGCAGGGATATCAAGGGCGAAGCCCTTGCCTAGTTAGTTTCAGTCGGGATCAAGAGCCAAAAGGATCGCCTCCGGAGGAAGGCGGCACTGCGAACCTCTGTCAAACGCCGTACCGACAAGCCCTACAGCTTTCGCCCGTCAACATAGACCGCCGCACAGGCATTGGGCCTGAAGTGGTACAACCAGTGGTTCACGTCGTCCGCGTCGATCAGGATGAAGTCGGCGCTCTTCCCTTCCTCGAGCGATCCGCGGTCGGCTTCGACGCCCAGCGCTTTCGCCGCGTAGATCGTCGCGCCTTTCAGAGCCTCTTCCGGCGTCATCCTCTGGAGGGTACAAGCCAGCATCATGGCCAGGGGCATATGGTAACTCGGGGCGGAACCCGGGTTGAAATCCGTGGCAACGGCGACCGGAACACCGGCCTCGATCAGGCGGCGCGCCGGCATCGGCGGTGTCCCCAGATAAAGCGAGGCAAGCGGCAAGCTCACGGCCACCACCCCGCTGCCGCGTAACGCCGCGATTCCGGAGTCCGACACGTGTTCCAGGTGGTCAGCGGAGAGCACTTTCAGGTCTGCCGCCAGTTGCGCACTTCCCGTGTCGGTCAGCTGATCGGCGTGCAGCCGGGTCTTGAGCCCAGACGCGGCGGCCGTGTCCAGGATGGATCTCGCCTCATCGATCGAGAACGCGGACTTCTCCACGAAAACGTCGCACGATTCCGCCAGCCGTTCGCGCGCTATTTCGGGGATGAGCTCGCCCCGGAGCAACTCCACATAACGGTGACGCTGTGCCGCGTAGTCGTCGGGGATGACGTGTGCGAGAAAGGTGGGCACGATTTTGACCGGCTGACAATGCTTCAGGTCGGCGTAGACCCGCAGGAGCCGCAGCTCCGTCTCGAAGTCGAGCCCATAGCCGCTCTTGCACTCCACCGTAGTCGTCCCGAGTTGCAGAAATCCCGTCAGGAATCCCAGGCAGCGCTCAACCAGCTGCCCGCGGGTCAACCCCCGTGTCGCCTCGACCGTCCGCCTGATTCCGCCGCCGCCAGCCGCGATTTCCAGGTAGCTTCTACCCTGAAGGCGCTGCACGAACTCATCCGCTCGCCAGCCGCCGAAAGCCAGATGGGTATGGCAGTCAATCAAGCCAGGGATCACAAGACGACCCCCGGCATCCACCTGCTCGTGCTCGGAAATGAGGGAGGCCGGCAGCGCGGATTCCGGCCCCACCCACAGGATGCGGCCCCCTTCGCAAACAAGCGCGGCGTTGGGGACCGTGTGGATCTCTGACTGTCCCCCTTGGTACAGGCACTTCGCCAGACGGCTGATATTCCGCAGGATCATGCTTTTTCTTAATTCAACTTTCCGACCGCTGCTTCCACGACTTGGACGAGTTGCGGGCTGCGGATGATTTCAATGCACTGTTTCAGATCCTCCTGCAACAGATGGTCCTCCTCCTTGTGAGGGATCAAAGATCGGATGTGTTCGTGAGCCACTTCCACGCCGCGTCCGGGCTTGAGCGGCTTTCGAAAATCCAAAGCCTGGGCGGCCGTAAAGAGCTCAACCGCTAACACGACCTCAACATTTCGAAACACGGGGAGAAGTTTCAGGGCGCTTATGCTCCCCATGGAAACGTGGTCTTCCTGGCCAAGGCTCGTGGGGATCGAATCCACCGAGGCCGGGTGAGACAGCACCTTGTTTTCGGATACAAGCGCGGCCGCTGTGTACTGGGGCATCATGAATCCGGAATTGATGCCGGTCTCTCGCATCAGCAGCTTCGGCAACCCGTCGTGCCCCTCGAGCAAGAGATAGGTTCTCCTCTCCGATATCCCGGCCAACTCGCTCAGCGCAATCGCAGCGAAGTCGAGCGCGAATGCCAAGGGTTCTCCGTGAAAGTTGCCGCCGCTATAGATATCACCATTTTCAAAAACCAGCGGGTTGTCGGTGACCGCGTTAATCTCGACCTCAACCGTACGGGCTGAAAAAGCGAGCGCGTCACGGACAGCCCCATGGACTTGGGGCGCGCACCTGAGGCAATACGGGTCCTGGACTTTTCCGCAGCTCCGGTGAGACTCCAGGATCTCGCTGTCTTTCAGAAGCGTCCGCACGTTGTCCGCGACTAGCGCTTGCCCGGGATGAGGTCTCAGCTCCTGAAAGCGTGGATCGAACGGCCGAACGCTGCCCTGGAGAGCTTCCAGGCTCATCGCGCAAACCAGATCGGCAACTGTGACCAGGTTACGGCACTTCTCGAGAACGTAGGCGCCGTAGGCGGACATAAGCTGCGTCCCATTAATCAGCGAAAGGCCGTCTTTGGCTTGAAGCACCAGCGGCTCGAGCCCGTGCTGCGCCAGCAACTGGCCTGCCGGTATGGTTTTCACCCCCGGCTCGTCCCAGAAGCAGCCAAGCCCGATCAGGGGAAGAGCCATGTGTGCCAGCGGGGCCAGATCGCCTGAGGCGCCTACGCTTCCCCGGCTGGGAATGGCGGGGATGAGATCCAGCTGTGCGAATCGGAGCAGGCGCTCAAACGTCGCCACCGAGATGCCGGAAAATCCCAGGCCGAGGGAATGGATTTTCAGGTGCAGCATCAGCCGGCTGATCTCCTTGGGAATCGCTTCGCCGACGCCAACCGAATGGCTTAAGAGGAGGTTTTTCTGGAGTTGCAGCAGTTGCTCAGGAGGAATCCGGTTCTGAGCAAGAGCGCCAAAACCCGTGTTGATCCCGTAGTAGGTCGCGTCACCTTTGAGCGCTTCCTCGACCCGCTTGCGAGCTGCTCGCACGGGCGAATGATCTTCGCCCAGTGCATGAATGCGAGTTTTCAGGTCGGCGTAGAGGCTATCGAGCTTGATGTATGGAGTGTTCATCGAGGAGACAAGCCTATGCTTTTTTACTCACCCGGCAGACTGGGCAAATCCAGACCTCTTTCGCGCGCCGTGCGTATCGCCTCTTCATAACCGGCATCAGCATGCCGCATAATACCGGTGCCGGGGTCGGCTGTGAGGACCCTTTGCAGCTTCTCGTCGCTCGCCGGCGTCCCGTCGGCCACACACACCATGCCTGCGTGGATCGAGTATCCGATCCCGACCCCGCCGCCATGGTGAATCGAAACCCAACTGGCGCCGCAGGCGACAGTGAGCATGGCGTTCAGTAGCGGCCAGTCCGCCACAGCGTCCGAGCCGTCTTTCATACCTTCGGTCTCCCGGTTCGGGGAAGCTACCGAGCCGGCATCCAGATGATCTCTTCCAATCACTATCGGCGCCTCCACCTTCCGGTTACGGACCAGCCAGTTGAACCGCAGTCCGGCTTCGGCCCGTTCGCCGTATTCCAGCCAGCAAATGCGGGCCGGCAGTCCCTGAAAATGGACTTTGTTCTGCGCCTGCCGGATCCACCGGCGCAAGGACTCCTTCTGGGGGAACAGTTCGAGAACGGCCTGATCGGTCACGCGGACATCTTGAGGGTTCCCTGACAGCGCGGCCCAACGGAACGGACCCGATCCCCTGCAGAATAGCGGACGTATGAACGCGGGCACAAAACCGGGAATCTGGAACGCTTGTGAGAATCCACGGCGGTCAGCGACTTGCCCCCTGAGGTTGTTCCCGTAGTCAAAAACCACGGCGCCCTTCTTTCGGAGTTCCAGCATCGCCGCGACATGCGCAACCATGGAGTCGAGCACGGCCTTTTCGTAGTCGTTATAACGGCTCTCGCGCCACTCGCGGGCGGCTTCCAGGCTTAACCCGGCTGGAATGTAACCGACGCGCAGGTCATGGGCGGACGTCTGGTCGGTCACCACGTCGGGAACGATGCCGCGGCGCACCAGTTCCGGCATGACCTCGGCGATGTTTCCCACCAGACCGATTGACATCGCCTGTTTCGCTCGCCGGGCCGCAGACACTAGAGTTAAGGCTTCATCCAGGTCGGTCAGTATCCGGTCACAATATCCCGTCCGAACCCGGCGCTCGATCCTTTCCGGATTGACCTCGACTCCCAGGAACACGCCTTCGTTCATGGTGACGGCAAGCGGCTGAGCGCCCCCCATTCCCCCTAAACCCGCACTGACGACCAGCCGGCCGGCCAAAGTCCCCCCGAAATGCTGCCGAGCGCATTCGGCAAACGTTTCGTAGGTTCCCTGCAGGATTCCCTGCGTCCCAATATAGATCCAGGAACCCGCCGTCATTTGGCCGTACATCGTCAGACCCAGGTCTTCCAGGCGCCGGAACTCCTGGAACGTCGCCCACCGAGGCACGAGGTGCGCATTGGCGATCAAAGCTCGCGGCGCCCACTCGGTCGTTTTGAACACACCTACCGGCTTGCCGCTTTGCACGAGAAGTGTTTCATCGTTTGCCAGGCGCTTCAGCGTACTGACGATTCGTTCGTACGCTTCCCAGTTGCGCGCTGCCTTCCCCGCCCCTCCGTACACGATCAGCTGTGCCGGATTCTCGGCTACGTCCGGATCGAGATTATTCATGAGCATCCGGAGCGCCGCTTCCTGGTGCCAGCCTCGGCAGGAAAGAGCTGTGCCACGCGGGGCTCGAATAGTCGGAGCCTCAGCTTCACTCTTGATCATAATTTCCTCTGCTTATCCACGAACCAACGCGTGTTGGTTCGTGGATAATCGGTTTGTCGATCCTCACTCCTCGCGCCCTTCCGTCATTTTCCACGGGTCGAGCGCGCGATTCAGCTCGTCCTGTGGCAGGACCTGCTTCTCGCTCGCCACCTCTCGGACTGTCCTTCCCGACTCATAGGCTTCTTTGGCGATAGCAGCGGCCCGATCATATCCGATCTTCGGCGCCAATGCCGTGACCATGGCGAGCGAACGTTCAATCATCTGTTCGCATCGCTCCCGGTCCGCCCGGATTCCATCCACGCATTTTTCAGCGAAAACTACGCACCCGTTTGCCAGCAGGCTTATCGACTGGAGCAGATTGTAGGCAATGACCGGCATCATCAGGTTCAATTCGAAGCTACCCGACTGCCCGCCGATCGTGATGGTCGTATCGTTGCCCATAACTTGGGCAGCGATCATCGTCATCGATTCGGCAATCACGGGGTTGACCTTTCCCGGCATTATAGAACTGCCGGGCTGTGCCGGGGGCAGCCTGATCTCGCCTAATCCACATCGGGGGCCCGATCCCAGCCACCTCACATCATTGGCGATTTTCATGAGGCTCGAGGCAACCGCCTTCAACACACCGCTGGTCTCAACCTCGGCATCCCGGGCCGCCAATGCTTCGAATTTGTTCTCTGCCTCCCTGAACGGAAGACCTGTCCACTGAGCGAGCCTGGCGACGACTCTGGCTGGAAATCCGGGAGGGCAATTGAGGCCGGTGCCAACCGCGGTCCCGCCAAGCGCAAGCTCCAAGAGGTGTGGCCGGATGCCCTCTACGCGCTGGATACCGTACCGGACCATGGTTGCATAGCCGGAAAACTCCTGCCCCAAGCGAATCGGCACGGCATCCTGCAAATGCGTCCGCCCGATTTTCACAATGGAATCAAACTCGGCGGCTTTGCCGCGCAGTGACAGTTCGAGCTTCTGCAGCGCAGGAATCAGCCGCCCCTGGATTTCTTCCATGGCCGCGACATGAATGGCGGTCGGGATCACGTCATTGCTGGATTGCCCGAGGTTCACATGATCATTCGGATGGATTTCACGTGACCCGATTTTGCCGCCTCGGATCTCAATCGCACGATTCGCGATCACCTCGTTGGCGTTCATGTTCGTGGAGGTGCCTGAGCCGGTCTGGAAGATATCGACTACGAACTGGCTGTCAAGTTTACCCTCTATGACTTCGTTCGCAGCAGCGACAATCACATCAGCGATTGAGGGATCAAGCAGCCCCAACTCCCTGTTTGTCTCGGCGGCTGCCTTCTTGATGAGCCCCAAGGCCCGGATAAACGGCCTCGGCATCCGCAAGTCACTGATTGGGAAGTTGAGAACCGCCCGCTGGGTCTGAGCCCCGTAGTAGCTGGACGCCGGCACCTGCATTTCTCCCATCGTGTCTCTTTCGATGCGATAGTCGGGCATGTTCTCGGATCCCTTCGTCCCTCCGCCCGTGATGCCTTTGCCTCATCTTACATTCTTGTGCAGCGCCTCGACCAACTGAATGCCGAAGCGGTCAAAGGTCCGGCCGGTCGCCTTATCCAGCAGAGCATGGCTTTTGATCAGGTCGATCTGGGCGCGTAGCCGTGTAGTCTCGGCCAGCAGGAGATCCCGCTGAGCCTCGATGATCTCGCGAGTCGTCCCCATGCCAGCCTCGAAACGCGCCTGCTCCGCCACGAGCCGCTCCCGGGCCGACCTGACCGCCGCTTCTCCAGCTTCCATGCTTGCCCGGTTCATGTCGACCCTCGTCAACGCTTCTCGCAGCTCGACGGCAATCATCTGCCTGACCCGTTCTTCCCGGAGCTTCGCCTGGTCTACGCTGATCTGCGCTTGAGCATTCTCCGCCCTTGCTTCCTGGTTGAATATCGGCAACTGGAGCGTGAGCCCCAGCATGTATCCATAGTAGTCAGCGCTGAACATTTGATCCAGTGAATCACCAACACCTCCGGGGATGACGCCAACCACGGGAGGATTGAAAAACCCTTGGGAAAAATCGCGCTCGATGAGCGTTCCGCCCAGCCCGAACTGCTGATAGCCCGCCACGAGATCCAGGTTCGGCCTCAGACGATTCCGCGTCAGGTTCAGACTCACCTTCTGGCTGGCCAGGTCGAGCCTGGCCTGCTCAACTTCCGGACGCGCCTTGAACGCTTGCTCTTTCAGCTTTTCAAAAGACCCGCGAGCGCTTTCCGGGGGAGAGACGGGGTCGGCAGGGACAAGATCGCCGGGAAACTGCCGGGGATCCTCGAAATTCGAGACAAGTTGAATGAGTTGATCCTGGACCAGCCGATAGCTGTATTTCGACCGCACCAGTTCTTCCTGTCGAAGCGCCACTTCGGCCTCTGCCTGGACCACCTCCAGACGAGCGGCCGTCCCGACTTCGTGGCGCGCCCGATTCTGCTCCAGGACGGTCTTAGCCAGCTGCAACGACTTTTCCTTTACATCCGTGTCTCGCAGCGCGTACTCGAGCTCCCAATAGCGATCCTGAACCTGGAGAATCACATCCGTCGCCAGGCGCTTGAATTCCTGCGCGCTCGTCTGTTCGTCGTTGCGTGCAATCTGGATCTGGTACTCCTGCCCGATCCTGCCGAAGCCCTCGAGCAAGTTCTGCCGGAAGACGATCTCGAACTGGGTGTTGATGGCGGGGACGAGACTGTTGAAGAAACTGGTTGTCCGGTTGCGGACACCGCTGAAGTTGGCTTCGAGGCTGGTTCCCGTGGGGAACGTCTGGAGATACCCGGTCGTCCCGGTGGTCAAGATGTTGGTGAGGCTGGGACCGCCCTGGAGTACGCTGGCTGCCGGGGTTTTTTCGCGGTCCCAATTGAGCGAAAACGTCATTTGCGGGTCATAGAACCCGCGCAACTGGTCGATTCGCCACCGCTGTCCCAGGACAGCGCTTCGTTGTAAGTTGATGTCGAAGTTGTGGGTCAGCGCCATTTCCACCGCCTGGCGTTCCGTCAGCTGAATCTTGCCATCGATCGGCGGGGGAAGCGTGGCAGGATCCACTGAGACAACTTCACGCTTTTGATCGCTTCGATATCGAGAGAAGGGCAATTGGGCGAAAAGATCACCCGAGAGGAAGATCATCACGAGGATAACCGACAAGAGCCGCGTCATTTGCTACCTCCAAGAACAGGATTTTACCCGAGGTTCAAACACCGCGCCCGCTAATGAGGTTAATTCCGGCGCCAACGCGCCGCGCACGGTAGGAGGGTGCTGAACTGAACAGGGGTCCGGGCCTGAAGGGCCGTAACAGGTTAGCCCAGGCGGGCAATGGGATTCACATAAGGGAGGGGGCTTGCTTTTTCGGAGTTCATCATCTCCCTTGGAGCACCCA
>JBHGBF010000026.1:0-34694 GCA_041946865.1 Acidobacteriota bacterium
GCACCGGCCTCTCTCCTCGTTGCTGCCACACTCCCAACAAAAAACTGAGGGGTTACATCAGGAATTTGGTGCGCGGCTGAGCAGTCCGGCGAAATGCGCCGTGCCGGCGATCAGGGCGACGGGCAGGAAGACCATCAGGTGCAGGACGAGGCCGAAGACCAGAGCCGGTGATTTCTCAACTCCAAAGAGTCCCAGGCCGAGAACGGCGAGGTACTGGAAAACTCCGAGCTTTGCCGGAGTCGAGGGGACGGCGACGCCCGCCTGCAGAACGACCAGAAGCACAACAGCCGCCAGCCAGCCGGCCTCGATCCCGAGCGACTGGAGGATCAACCAGTTGACCACCGCGCCGCCGAACCAGAGAACCACCGTCAGGAGAACGATCAGCGGCAGCTTCTTGCCCGTCCGGGCGGCGTAACGGCGCGTCCGGGCGGAGATCGCCAGTCCCACAGCCAGCACCACCCCGACCGCAGCCAGCACGAGCACGGAATAGCGCGGCTTCTGAAGCCAGTCGGGCACGGCCCAATAGAAGGGGAGCGCGGCGCAGATGCCGGCAAAGACCAGGGCGTCGAGGAACTTCTCGAGCCCGATCGTCCCGGCGGCATGGAGCCTGCGGCCGGACACCATCACCACCCGCGCCACGTCTCCCGTTCGAAACGGGATGGCGAAGTTCAGCGTCTGCCCGGTGACGATCGCCCGCACCATCTGCCAGAAGGGAGGTCTCTCGGGGAACAATGCCCCCCACCTCCACGCCCGCAAAAGCGGCGAGGCGAGCACCACGCCAAGCGCCCCACCCAAAAACGTCCAGCGGGCCGCCGACAGGGTCCGCCACACCTGCGTCCCATCCACGCCTCTGAGCGCGAGGTAAAGCAGAACACCCGCGGCCAAAATGGCCGCGGTCCACTTGAGCCACCTCATATGGGGGTGCTGGTGCAAGGCGAACAATGAAATTATGGTTTCACGCATAATTTGCTACAACATCTGAGCCTCGTTAAGCGGCCGCCTCATAAACGATGATCCCCTCTTCGAGAGCGCTTGTGACAAAAGGCCGCTGTTCTCTTCGCATCTGATCGAATTCTTCCGGGGTATAAATCAGCATTTCAACGGCGGTTGGAATAGCGCGAAGCAGGTCCAGGAAATCCTTGCAGCGTTCCGGAAAAGGTCACTTTCGCGCCGAACGATCAGCGCAGATTAGCGGAGATTAGCGTTCCGGACTCGCCGCCGTGACCTGCCACCCCAGGTACACCCCGCCCAGGATCGCAATCCCGAGCGCCACGTACGGATGATCCCCGACAAACGAGATCGACACCAGCGACAGCAGCACCCAGAGCAGCAGGATCTCCCACCACCTGGCCTGCCGCCTGAAGTCCGGATTCTCGATCCTGAACAGGCTGACCGCAATCCCGATCGCGAACCACCAGAAAACCCCGACCTTCGCGCCAAGCGGGATGGCGTCGGTGATCTGGAAGACGAAGTAGGCAATGAGCCCGCCAAACAGGCCGAGCGCGAGCGCGCGATGAAACTGATCGCCCGATCGCCTCCAGACCTTGACCAGCATCGCGAGCACCGCCGTCCAGATCGCCAGGTACGCGACCATACCCGGAATTCCGAGATCAAGGGCCGCCTGGAGGACGTGGTTGTGGGCGCTGGCGATATCCTGATCGGGCGGGATCGTGAACAGCGGATAAAGGATGTGGACCACCTTTCGAAAAGCGTTCATGCCCATCCCGGTAAAGGGGAAGTCCTGGATCCCGTAAATCGCCCGCGACCAGATCTCGACTCTGCCGGCCAGGCTGATGTCGCCGCCACTGGTCAGATCACTTGTCGCCGCAAATTTCTCCCAGGGCTTGAGCCAGTACAGGGCCGCGCCACCTGCAAGCGTTCCGGCGGCCGCTACCCACCGCGCCCACCTCCACCAGGCCGCCAGAGCGAGAACCGCCATTCCCACGGCGGTCCCCAGCCAGGCGCCGCGCGACTGACTTATCAGAAGCACGGCGGCAAAACCGGCCGAGGCCAGAGCCGCCGGGATCCTGAGCCGCCACTTGACCCGGTTTCGCGGTTTGAACGTGTACACCAGCACCGCCACGGCCACGGGAAGGACCAAGGCCAGCGTACCCCCGACAGCATTCGGGTTGAAGCCTTCTTCGGCGCCCGGGATTCCCTTTAGTTTGGCAGGAAACAAGGCGACCAGCCGGCCGATTACGGCGAATTTGGCGCTCCAGGCGGTTCCGACGAGCGCGATCCCAACCAGCGCACATCCCGCCCCGAAAAGCCCGGCCGCAGCAAGCCGAAGCCGCCGCTGCCGTGTCACAAACCTCCCGATTCCCCACAAGATGAGCAATCCGAGGAGCGTGCCTGCGACTTTGCCGAGGGAGAAGCGAATGTCGAAAGTCGCCCAGAGGCTGACTCCCACCATCGCCACAAGCCCGAGGAAAAGCAGATTCAGCGGGTTCTTGCGGTCGAGCCACGCGACGACAGGGACCAGCCCGGCAATCCACATCCATTCGAGTTTCGGAAAGAGAAGGAGGGGGGCGAGGACGGCGGGGATAATTACGGCCAGGCAGTCGGCCAGATGAGTCAGCTTTCGCCCTTCGCGCATGAATCAGGGCCTATTCTAACGCTTGGGGCGGGTAATCCGGAGGGATCTTTCCTGCGTCTTTCCTCCGATCCGACGTTGAAGGTTCAAGTGACAACAGTGTTGAAGATCAGCGCAGATCAGCGGAGATTAGCGTTCCCGTCTTCTTGCGCTTACCGCGCCGCGGCCGGCACGCTCGCCGGCATCTGCTGGACTTTGGGCTGGTATCCGATGTTCATGCCTCGGAGAATCCGCCGGATGCCTTCAACATCCTCATCGACTGCCGCTTTCTGAAGCCGTTCGAGCGACTCGTCGAGCTGCTCGAAGTTTCTCGGCACGGCAGAGGCAATGAAGATCTTCGGATATTTCGTGTCGCGGGCGCCGTTTTCCTCGCTGACAAGCAGTTCTTCGAAGAGTTTCTCGCCGGGCCTCAAGCCTGTGAACTCGATCTCGATGTCCTGCCCGAGCACCAGGCCCGACTGCTCGATCAGCTCGTGGGCCAGATCTACGATTTTGACGGGGTCTCCCATGTCGAGGACAAAGATTTCGCCGTTCTTGCCGAGCGAGCCGGCCTGGATCACCAGCTGAACCGCCTCGGGGATCGTCATGAAGTAACGCCGGATCTCCGGATGGGTGATTTGCAGATTCTTCCCCTCGGCGATTCTCTTCTGGAAAATCGGGACGACGCTGGCGCGGCTGCCGAGCACGTTGCCGAAGCGGACCCCGCAGAACCGCACGCCGTTTTCCTGCGCCGCCTTTTGCACCAGGATCTCCGCGACTCGCTTCGAGGCCCCCATGATGTTCGTCGGGTTGACCGCCTTGTCCGTCGAGATCAAAACAAACGATTCGACCCCGCACAGCTGGGAGAGCTGTACCAGATTGCGCGTTCCGAAAACGTTGTTGAGGATGGCCTCAGCCGGGTAGATTTCCATCATCGGCACGTGTTTATACGCAGCCGCATGGAAAATCACCTCCGGTTTATGTTTGGAAAACACGCGGCCCATTCGTCCCAAGTTGCGAATATCGGCGACAACCTCGGTGACCGGCCCTTTATAGTCGTCACGCAGCTCGAGGGCGATCTCGAAGAGGCTGCTTTCATCCTTGTCGAGCAGGATCAGTTCTGAAGGGCGAAAAGAACGCAGCTGCCGGGCCAGCTCCGAGCCGATGGATCCGCCGGCTCCGGTCACCAGGACGCGCCGATCCCGGTAACAGCTCGTCAAGGCCTCGTCCTTGGTATTGCATTCGACCGCGGCCCGCCCCAGCAGGTCTTCCATGCGGATTCGCCGCAGTTGTCCGAGTTTGACCTTGCCGAGCACGATTTCGGAGAGGCTGGGAACGGTCGACGTCATGACCTGAAGCTTCTGGCATTCACAAACGACCCGGCGCAGAGTCGAAGTCGGCGCTGTCGGCATAGACAGGACAACTTCATCAATCCGGCGGCTGCGCACAACCTCTTCGACATCGTGCGTCGTGCCCAGGACGCGCACCCCGCCAATGGTGCGCCCTCTCTTCTGGGGATCGTCATCGAGAAAACCGACCGGTTTCAAATCCCGCCGATGCCTGAATTCACTCACCAACATGAGACCCGCGTGGCCGGCGCCGACCAGGAGGATCCGCTTCTGCCCACGCCGTTCAGGAGTGTCGCGGCTGAGAAGCTTGTGGTTGTACTGGACGCGCCTGAGAGTCCGAAGGCTGAGGAAACCCACGAAGGCCAGTAACGGCTGGCCGAGCAAGACGCCGAAGGGGACGCGGACCGAGGGATCGTCTTCGAGCAGCAGGATGCGGACCAGGACGGCCACCAGGGCCGCCGAGGACACCGACATGGCCAAAAGCACCGCCTCCCGGAACCCTGTAAACCGCCAGATACACGAATAGACCCCCCAGACAAGGTTCATTCCCACGTAGAGAATGACCATGTAGGGCAGAAGCACCTTGAACTGATGCTTGTAGATCTCGGGCGGCGGGATTCCGTCAAACCGGAGCAGCAGGGCGAGCCAGTAGGCCAGGATCACCACAACAGCATCGATCAGCAAGTGGTAAGCCCGGTGGTAAAAGATTTTCTGGCGTGTTTCCTCGGTGAGGCGCCGGGTGATCGTAATGGCGGCAAAGGCCAGGAGTGACAGGACCCAGGCGAGCACCCAGGTCTCCTGGGGGAAGGTCCTGCGGGAACCGATAGGTACACTAAGGAGGATCATCGCGCCGAAGAAACTACAGAGAGCAACGGCATCGATGACCGCGCAGTCGGCCTTTAAGCGGTGTCCCCAATGCAGGCGGGCCCAGTAAACGGCCGCGCCGATCACGAGAATCGGGAGCAGCGAGTTCAAGTAGGCGCGGATCGACAGATCGACGAACACCCAGTGACTGGCTTCACTTTGAATCCGGCCAAGGAAAGAGAAAACCAGGAACCGGGCAGTAAACGCTGCAATCAGCGACAAATTAACGAGGAGAACAGCGGCCAGAAACCGCTTCGACTTAAATCTTCTCGTAATCCCCTCCCCCATCGAGGTGATTTAGGATAGTGAGTGTGCGAAACGGATGATACTGCATTCCTGGGCTGTCACAAAGAGATTTCCGTTTGCCCCGTTCGACCGGCAGAATCCTGATTCCTTGTCTTTAAAACAATGATCTGATCCGATTGACAACCCGCTCGACGTCCTTGTCGCTCATAGCAGTCCCGGAAGGGAGGCACAGCCCCTTCTCAAACAGCTCTTTCGCAACATCCCCACCCACTACCTCGCAATCCTTGAAGACCGGCTGCAAATGCATCGGCTTCCACACTGGTCTGGATTCGATATTGTCCGCCTCGAGCGCAAGTCGGATGTCTTCTCGGGTAACGCTGGCCTCCTTAGGGTCCACCGTGATGACGGTCAGCCAGCGCGTGCAGCATCCCCATGGCGCCTCCGGCATAAAACCTACGCCTGGCAGATCGCCCAAAGCCTGCCTGTAAATGTCGAAGATTTCCCGCTTACGCCGAATGCGCTCTTGCAGGATCCCGAGCTGACCTCGGCCAATTGCCGCTAACACATTACTCATTCTGTAGTTGTAGCCGATCTCCGAGTGCTCGTAGTGTGGCGCCGGATCGCGAGCCTGGGTAGACAGCTTACGTGCGTGGTCGATTAGACCCTTGTCTGCTGACACCAGCATCCCACCACCCGACGTGGTGATGATCTTGTTCCCGTTGAAGGAGAAGATTCCCACTATCCCAAACGTCCCGGGTGCTCGCCCTTGGTATGTCGCCCCCAGGGCCTCGGCTGCGTCTTCGATTACGGGCACGTTGTAGCGTTGACAGACCGCTATTATTGTTCCGATGTCGGCGCTTTGCCCGTAGAGATGAACGGGGACCACTGCTTTCGGTAACCTGCCACACCGCGCTCGCGCCAAGAGTGTCTGCTCAAGGAGCGCGGGATCCATGTTCCAAGACACTCGTTCGCTGTCAATAAAGGTGGGACGGCCGCCCAAGTAGACGATTGGATTGGCGGTGGCAGAAAAAGTCAGGGAAGATACAAGGACTTCATCACCCGGCTTCACGCCGGCGATGATGAGTGCCAGATGAATGGCGGCAGTACCCGAACTGAGAGCAAGCGCACTAGGAGTACCAATTAATGCGGCAAACTCCGATTCGAACCGGTCTACTTGCGGCCCCAAGGGCGCAATCCAGTTTGACTCGAACGTTTCCTCGACATATCGTCGCTCCATACCCGACATATGGGGCGGAGAGAGATATATTCGGTTATTTCGCATGGAACCTCGACGATCACCTTTCGAGTAATTCAGGCAGTTCGGCAAGATCATTTATACTCCGGTCCGGGCTGTGAGCCAAACTAGGAGCCTCCAAATGGGTGTACTCCCCGCCACTGCGTCGAATTCTGACAGTTTGCATGCCTACCTCTTTGGCTCCCAAAAAATCTTTCAGCGGATTGTCGGCGACGTAAATGGCCTTGTCAGCTTCTCGGACATCGAGCTGCCTGAGCATCAACTCAAACGGTTTGCAGCTTGGCTTCCAGTACTCACGACCCAGTTGATCGGTAAACATCACCGCATCGAAGCAAGTTGCCAACCCGAGGACCGCGATTTTTTTCCGCTGCACCGAAAGGTAGCCATCGCTCAACAGACCCAAGGAGAACCGTTGGCGGAGTTCCCGCAGAAGTACAGGCACCTCTGGGAAGAGTCTGATTCGGGGCTCATGTTCCCGGTACAGTTCTACTAAGGTGGGTACTAAACCCTTATCCTTCCCTTGCAGAGATAGCCAGCAGTCGAAAGTATCCCCTCGGATGCCTGCTTCGTACAATTGGCAGAGACTGGAATATCCGATTTCCGCAGGAATCTGCAGATGGGCCGCACTCCAATCGGCCACGGCTCGAAATCCGCTCAGCACATAATCGCGTTCGGGATATAGCGTATCGTCGAGGTCAAAGACGACGGCCTGCCACACTCGCAAGTTGATCCTCGGTCAGGAAGAATGAATCATCAAACCGAGTCAAATAAAGGCCGGTCCGGTAGGTACCTAACGGGGGAATATCTACTGACATGCCCTGTGATCTGGCAAGTAGGTAGCATGGTGAATCCACACCGGCGGCGATACTCAGGGGAATCCCGCCTCCCAGCCTCGCGTTGATCTCAGTAAAATAGGCTACGCCATCCTTCATCATACATTGCACCGTTATCGGCCCGATTGCGGGCAGAGCTTGCGCGATCTTGACACAGGCCGCGGTGATACCCGGGTCGTAGATAGTTACGCCCTTCGCGACCTCGCCCCATCGCGCTTCGATTCGTTGCCGAGAGACTACGGCCAGAACCTGCCCGTCCAAATCACATACAACATCGTTGGTTATCTCAGGGCCTGGCAAGTATTCCTGCACAATCGGGTCCTCGATATAGTTGGCGAAAAACGTTAGTTCGCCTTCATTGTTGACTTTGAATGTATGATGTCCTGCACTGCCGCGGCGCGGCTTGACGAAGAGAGGGTACGAAACGCCACCAGCCAGACGCGGGCCGGGGAGCCACGAGCGGGGGGTCCGGAGGCCCAAAGTGTCAAAAAAGCACACGGTCTTCCACTTGTCGGCTGCGGTCTCAGCTGCTTCTTCAGACACTACGGCAAGCCGAGCCCCGGTGCCTTCAATGACTTGACGGTTGGCTGCCAAAACGGGAATGTCGGGATCGATGAGCGGAAGAACCAGATCGACACGTTCGCGCCGACAGATGTCCGCCAGTGTAGGCAGGTACTCCGGAGAGCTTAGCCGGACGACCACATAACGAGCATCAGCCTCTTGTAAGGCGGGTGCCAGCGGGTCGGAGTCCAGGGCAATGATTCGGATCTGCAGATTGAGTTTTTCTTCGACACGGCGGAACGCCCGCAACAATTCCACGCGACGGCCGACACTAGTAAAAAGGCAGTTTACTTGGCGTTTAGTCACTCCATCACCGCTCTCGTTTCGTCGCAAAAGCCTGGCCGGTCGGAAGAGCCACTAAGACAATGTTCTGGGAATCGCAGAATTCGTCAACGGCTGTGCGGGCCGCATGCCTATAAGGATAGAAGCCATAATCATCGAACAGTATCACTCCACCCGTCTCTAACCTGGCCCAGGCGAATTTGAAACAAACTCTGACGGACTCATAAATGTCAACATCAACGTGAGCAAAACAGAATCTCTGAGAAGCGGGCAGTTCGGTGAACGTATCTGGCATCACACCCTGGTGAAAAGAACAGAAGCTCGAAAACTTGGCAAGTCGCTTGCCCTTTACGAACTCGAGGGAGGTATCCCCAAAATCGCCAGGGCTATGATAATCGCGTTCAGGAACCGCGAGGCTTGGCATACCTTCAAACGTATCGAACAGATGAAGACACCGCTTCTCCTGTTTTTGTGCCCTCATGACCTCCGCGATGAGGGTTGCCGTGCCGCCCGTATAGACACCAAATTCGACTACATCCCCGGGCAAAAGGAGACAGCTTCGAAGAAGCTGGTACAGAATGAAGCACCTATCTCTTGACACAGCCATGGGCCCAGATGCTCGGGCCCGGGTCATCAGCGAAGCGAAAACCGATCCACTCTCAAACCAAGGAGCGTATATGCGCTGACCGTGAGGTACCGCAAGCGGGTATGCTCTTCCAGTATAAAAAACTCTTTGCACCAGATTCCAAAATGCATACCACGGTTTTCTCATCATCCGGCCAAAAGCCGAAATTCTCGCTTCATCCTCCATTGAACTCCTCCATCGTCGCGTGCCCACCCTGATTGATGCCGTCGCGTTTGACGATTTTCCAAACGGTCAGTGCTACGATCCTTAAGTCGAGACAGAGGGAAATTCGGTCGACATACCAGACGTCAAGGGAAAACTTCTGATCCCAGGAGATAGCGTTCCGGCCGTTTACCTGCGCCCAACCAGTGATGCCAGGGCGTACCTCATGGCGACGTGTCTGCTCGGGAGTATAGCGACCCAAATACTGCATGAGGAGCGGTCGCGGGCCTACAATGCTCATATCGCCTTTGAACACGTTGAGCAACTCAGGCAGTTCGTCCAGACTGGTGCTGCGCAAAAACCGGCCAAAGCGGGTCAATCGATCGCCGTCAGGTAGATATCGGCCCTCTGAATCACGGCTCTCGAGCATGGTTCGAAACTTGTAAAGAGTGAAGGCTCGTCCGTTAAGGCCCGGTCTCTCCTGGCGAAACAGTACCGGTGAGCCTAGCAAAAGACGCACCAAAATGGCCAGAACCGCCAAGAGAGGTGAGAGTAAGACCAAACTTGATGCGGATAAGGCGACGTCTATCGCCCGCTTTCCGAAGCGACGGTACATTGGTCAGCCTCCCGCTTGATCGCACTGCGGAGAACTCCTTCGATCTGCGAGATGATGCGCATCCTACTGTATTTGGTCTTCGCCGCAAGCAGTCCGGCAGCGCCCATCCGCTCCAACTCGCGGCGGTCCACCTGCCTAAGGCTCTCGACTGTAGCAGCCAAACCAGCAGGATCCGAAGGTGGGCAGGCCACTCCGGCGCCTTCCCCGGTGACGAACTCAGCCGTGTTCCCCGCAACAGCAACCAGGATAGGCTTGCCAACGGCTAAGTAGGCCAATGTTTTGTGAGGAATGGTGATTCTGAAAAGCGGGTCGTCCTTTAAGTGGACCAAAAGGACGTCCGCAAGAGCGTATAGTTTCGACATTTCATCGGCGCGGCGGCGGCCCAAGAACCGGACATTGTCAAGCCCGTACTCTCGCACGCTATCCTTCAGTTTCCGCAGGGCAATTCCGTCACCGATGATGACCCATTGCACGTCCCGAAGGTCGCGCAGGAGCCGAGCGGCTTCTATGACTGTCTCAAGACCCTGGGCCTCGCCGATATTACCCGCGAACATCACGTTGAAGCGCTCGGACAGCCCCAAATCTCGAGCCCAGTCCGGGTCGGGTTCAACAGGACGATAGGTTTCTGTGTCTACCCAATTTGGGATGAACTGGATCTTGGATTCCGGAACAGCTTTTTGAACGAGATTGGACTTGAAGCCGGGCGAGATCACCAGGATCGTGTGCGCTCGCACATAGACACAATGAGCAAACCTTCCCACCCAGTTCAGAATCCGACGATTGTTAAGCATTCCCGTTGCGGCTAACGTCTCCGGCCAGAGATCCTGAACCTGATACACAAAAGGCACACGCCAAAAGCGGCCCAGCAGAATGGCAGGCAACCCGATTGTCAGAGGTGGGTGGTAAGCGAAAATCACGTCTGGCGCGTCGACAAGCCAGGGCGCCAATAGCGAACTGGATATGGCAAACGAAAGGTAGTTCAAGAACCGGCGAGTCGACGAACGACTGTGATCAGGATAAAGAGGGACACGTACGACGGGCACACCCGCCACTACTTCCCGTTGACAGAACCGGACACGATAGCCAGGGTAGAGGTCGCCTGTCGGGTAGTTCGGGTAGCCAGTGAGAACCGTGACGTCATGCCCGAGACCCAGTAGTGTGTGCGCCAACTCTTGGAGCAGTAATGCCGGCTCCGGGGGGTACCATTGGGTGAGGATCAGGATACGCATTCGGAAGAGGCGGTTGAATTTAACGTCAGTGCTTTCGCCACACCACGCGGTTCACATAGTCGGTATAGCTAAGAATGATCCGCATCACCTTTTCGGATACGTTCGGCACAGCATAATCGCCGACCAGCCTAAGCGATCTGTGGTCCCCGCTCGGCTGGCAGTCGAGGATGGCCAGCCCCTCTTTCACACGCTCCCTCGACAGCCCCACCAGCATTACAGCCGCTTCCTCCATACCTTCCGGCCTTTCGTGGGCGGCACGGATGTTCAGCGCCGGGAAGTTGAGTATGGACGACTCTTCGGTGATCGTGCCACTGTCCGACAGTACAGCGCGAGCATTGATTTCAAGCTTCACGAAGTCTGAAAGGCCAAATGGCTTGAGCAGCTCAACTTCTTTCGGCAACTGCACCCCCTCGGCTTCCAGGCGCTTGCGCGTGCGCGGATGCGTGGTCACGATGACGCGTCGACCGCCCTCGGCCAGCCACGCGAGCACGTCAACCAAACGGGCAAACTGACCAGCATCGTCCAGGTTCTCTTCGCGGTGGGCGCTGACCAGGTAGTACTCACGCGGCGTAAGCCGAAGTCGCTGCAGGACGTCCGACGCCTCGATTTTTGGTCTGTAGTAGTGGAGCACCTCATACATTGGACTGCCCGTTTTAATGACACGGTCGGGCGGCAGGCCCTCAGCCAAGAGGTATTCACGTGAGATCGCGCTGTAGGGCAGGTTGATATCGCTGATGTGGTCGACGATTTTACGATTAATCTCTTCCGGCACTCGCTGATCGAAACAGCGATTTCCTGCCTCCATATGGAAGATCGGAATCTTGCGCCGCTTGGCAGTTATGGCTGCCAGGCAGCTGTTCGTGTCGCCCAGTATGAGAACGGCGTCCGGGTTGATTTCTGCGAGGACCTCATCGGACTTGGCGATGACAGCGCCGATCGTCTCGGCCGCGTTACGGCCCGCTGCGTTCAGAAAGAAGTCCGGCTTCCGAATCTCAAGATCCTCGAAGAACACCTGGTTGAGTTCATAGTCGTAGTTTTGACCGGTATGGATCAAAATGCAGTCCATAGATCTGTCAAGCGCAGCGATCACGCGGGAAAGTCGGATGATTTCGGGTCGAGTGCCGACAATCACTGCCACCTTCATTGATTAGACCTCTCGGCTTTCACTTGCACCTCCTCGAAGAAAGTATCGGGATGGTCAGGATCGAAAGATTCGGCCGCCCAAAAAAGTGTCACGAGTTCGTCCTGGCCAACGTTCTCTATCGAGTGTGTGTACCCAGGTGGTATGTCCAACACTCGGTAGTCCTCCCCACATACCCGATACTCGATCACGTTTGAACTCCTGATATGTCGAAAGCGGATGATCGCCTCTCCGTGCACCACCAGGAACTTCTCGGTCTTGGTGTTGTGGTAGTGGTTCCCCCGGGTGACGCCAGGTCGCGTGCGAGAGATGAACAATTGGCCGCTCGTCGCGCTCTTGATGAATTCAGCTAAGCGGCCTCGGTCGTCGACCTTCACATCCAAATCGTATGCGAATTCCGTGTCCTCAAGGTAAGTCAGATACGTGGCATAGAGAGGACGAGTAAACGGATCGGCGAAACTGGGCAAGAACAAGGTAGTTCGCATGGCACGGAATTCGCGAATTTGGTTGGCCAGCGCGCCGAGCGTCACCCGGTAGGACCGGAGAGGCGCAGATTGTCTAAAGCCAGAAGGACCGGGCGCCAGATCGGAGAGAAATGCAGCCACGACGTCATCTACATAAGTGAGGTCGATCTCTCGAGAAGGGTCGGAGATTTCGATCGGCAAATCCCGGGCTATGTTGTGGCAGAACGTTGCTGTGACGGAATTGTAATTGGGACGACACCACTTGCCGAAAAGGTTTTTGAGGCGGTAAACGACGCACTCTGCCCCGCTGGCAACAGCAAAACGCTCGAGAATAGCTTCCGCCTCCCGTTTGCTCGCACCGTACGGATTGTCTAGCTCTGCTTGAACGGAAGACGCGAAAACGACCTTTGGCGCCCGGTGGAGTGCAAGCAAGCGTGCACACAGCTCCTCAGTGAACCCGGCATTGTGCTTTTGAAACTCGGACTGGTCGACTGGGCGATTCACTCCAGCCAAATGGAAAATCACACTGGCTGACTGCAATGCCCGCTCCAGAATCGCAGGCGAGACACCAAGGTCGTACTCATACAATTCCAGACCTTCGCGACGCCGCAACATGACGCACAGGTTCTTTCCGAGAAAGCCTTTCGCTCCGGTCACCAGAACCGTTGTCGTCAGTTTTTCACTCATTAGGCCTCGATCAGTTCCCCAGTCACGGCCCGTCGGACACAGTCAAGTCGAAGCAACAGTTGAATCATCCCATCGATATCGAGACGAGTCGTGTTGTGTGAATTGTAATCCTGGGTTTGGGAGACGGCAGCTTCTCCTTCACTGAAGTATCGATTGTAGTTCAAATCGCGCACGTCGGCCGGGATCCGGTAGTAACACCCCATATCCTCGGCCTTGGCCATCTCTTCACGTGTTAGCAGGGTCTCGTACAGCTTCTCACCGTGGCGGGTGCCGATGATTTTTATCGGGTTATCGGCGTGAAGGATTTGCTTGAGAGCGAGCGCCAACGTCTCAATCGTGGCCGCCGGCGCTTTTTGTACGAAGATGTCTCCCGGCTGACCGTTCTGAAACGCGTAAAGCACAAGATCAACAGCATCGTCAATTGTCATCATAAAGCGGGTCATTCCCGGTTCTGTGACAGTGATGGGTTGACCTGATTGTATCTGACGAATGAAAAGCGGAATGACAGAACCGCGCGAAGCCATCACGTTGCCGTATCTGGTTCCGCAGAAGATAGTCCGCGTGTCACCATACATCCGTGCCTTCGCGACCATCAATTTCTCCATGAGTCCTTTGGAAATGCCCATCGCATTTATCGGATAGACTGCCTTGTCGGTGCTCAGGACGATGACCCTCTTGACGCCAGCTGCCAAGGCTGCGTTCATGGTATTCTCCGCGCCGAGGGTGTTCGTTCTGAGCGCCTCCAGAGGGAAAAACTCACAGGAAGGTACCTGCTTAAGCGCCGCTGCGTGAAAGACAAAATCGACTCCTTGCATGGCTGGCAAGAGGCCGTCGAAATCGCGCACATCTCCTATATACGACTTCACTTTTGAGTTTCGGAGCCGAAGGCGCAGATCCTCCTGCTTCTTCTCGTCCCGACTAAAGACCCGAATCTCTTTGATATCGGTGTCAAGAAAGCGGCGAAGAACGGCGTTGCCAAAGGTCCCGGTCCCGCCAGTTATAAGCAACGTCTTAGAAGCAAACATCTTCTTCTCGGTCTGCAGGACATTTCCGAACACTGACTGACTTCGGAATCAGACTTTACTGGCGATCCGCGCCAGTCTGCGGCGTTCCACCCAGACGAAGGACTTCTCAATCATCTTCTTGTTGTTCTGCCGCCGGATCATGACTGTCGGGCACCCGGGGAAGGACAGGGCGATGTCGGCGACTGCCTGAGCGCCCAACCCGATCAGCTGTAATCTCGGACTCCGGAACCGCTGCCGCGGATTACTTGGGCGACCACAACGAAAGGCGGGACTGGCTGAACTACGCCGATCCGACGCCGCTTCCATTCCCTTCCACCAGCCGAGAAGCCACAGACGAAGTCAATAGCGCGTCACGAAAGCTCCTAGGCAAACTGTTGTTATATCCGAGCTCGGGTTCTAAGATGCCAGGGCGCGGACCATCCAGAACGCACTGCTTACGCTGCCGCGCATACCATATGCACGGTACCTGACCGAGGTATGACGCCCACATGCTAAATGTAGACCCTGAGGCGATCATGATAGAAGCTGAGGCCAACGAGAGGAGATCGGTTATGGCCGAATTGCCTGTCTCGCGGTAAACTGAGGGCAATTGGCAGAGCGGTTGGAGTTCATCATCGTCCTTAGCGTCCGAGAATACCTTCGCCTCAGCCTCATAGCCCAAGAGCGTGCGCAGTTCTGTGAGGGCATGCACATACCAGCCAATAGGGATTCGCGTGTTGGTAACGCCCTCACCCAAAGAGCGTAGATCCGAAGGTCGATGGAAATCACCCCGCCTGACGTGGATACCGACTCGGCATTTTCGGGACGGAGCCGGGATCAGGTGCATCTTTACAATCCTCATTAGCTCTTCTCTCACCTGTTGATGTCTTCCTGCTAGTGATTTGAAGAGTTCGCCGGCTCCTCGGAACACGACTATACGGTTACGTTTGCGCGTTTTCAATCCTCGACTTGCGGCTCTTTCATCGACCCTGTCCGCCGTCAGCAGCAGTAGCAGCCTCTTCAGGCCAGTCGTATAGCCGTCATGGTGGAAAAAGAATTGATACTGTCGCTTATCGCGTTCCCCCCGTAAATATGGGCCAAGACGCAGCTGAGTCCAAATCGGTGCGATCATCGGGTAACCATGGTCGGAACACCACAGGAAGCATCGTGCCCAGGGAAACAGCATATTCCCCAAACCGCACCTTCCGAGCGCGGCATATCCCCATGTCGTTTGTTCAGGTCTGGATAGGGTCATCTGTTTTGTAAATCTCTTCAGGCCTCGCTTTTTGAATTCCGAAAATCCCGATACAGGGATGATTCGGATGAGACCCGCCGCTGCGCAACGCGTCTCATCACCCAAACCCTCCTATTCAACGATCAACTGTTGACCTTAAGGCCGCTCAAGCTTGACTCATTCCATTGAAGCGTCGTTGGAGCTAGGAAGAAGCTGGTTAGGAAGAGCCTGCAGAAGTGAGTGGTATAATTCTAGACTCCGGCCGGCGACGGATTGCCAAGACAACTTCTGCCTAACCAACCGAATCGAGTTTGCACCTTGTCGACGTCTCAGCTCTGAATCTGCGACTAACGCGCTCATTGCCTTGCACAGCGACTCGTGATTTTCTTTCTCGAAAGCAAAACCGTTTTCGCCTGAAATGAGGTAGTCAGTCGCGTCCTGCGCAGGGACTACCAGTGGAATCCCAAGAGCAAGTGCCTCTTTTGTGCTGTTGAGCTTCCTAGGGATAACAGCAATATCGGCTGCGTTAAAATACTGATTGAGCTCGTGCTGCGAATTCGCCCAGCCAGGCAACAAGACTTGTGAAGAAATGCCTAAGGAATCCATTCGGTGCCTGATCTTGCTCATCTCTTCCTGCCCGGCACTTCCGACAACGAGTAGACGGGCGCTTGCGTGGGTTACGGAGAGACGGCCAAATGCATCTAGCAGGAGTTGGATGCCCTTGCTGGCATCCAGTACTCCCGAAGTGACAATAACAACTGATTCCCGAGGCACACCCAGCTTCCGTCTGATTGAGAGTCTGATCTGCCGATCTGGATAGAAGTTCTCATCATCGATTCCAAGAGGCAAGACGGAAACGGACTCCCGAGAAATGGAAAGCTGAGACACTAAGAAACGCAGAGAAAAGAGATTGACAGCGATAAACTTGTCGATGCGGCGGATCATAACAGGGAGAAAGAGACGGCGAAAAACCGCTAGTCGTAAGCGCGTAACGATACTGGTGAGGCGCAAGTTCTCCCCGTCAGTGTGATCGTCAACGACCATGATGTACTTCCCACGAGGCGGAAATACGACAGTTTGAAGAGTGGTCAGGGTATAAGGACCGTGAAGGTGAATTATCTCAGGATGGAAATCCTCAAGGGCGCGCCTGAGGTGTCGAAGAAGCAGTTGGGCTCTCCCGTCGATCTTGAGTATTGACGGTAAACGACGGACTACGACGCCGTCGTGATTGCTTTCGCCGACACTCCAACGTCCCAACCCCTCCCATCTGCTGCGTGGTAATGCCTCGTCACCAGTAAAGATTCCAACCACATGACCGAACCGGTGTTGAAGACGGGGGAGGTGGTTCTCTTGGTATCCGTGCCTCGGGATGTACCAGGGCATCACATGGGCGATCCTCATAGTGCTAACCGCCGAAGAAGCTGCGAATGGCGCGAACAATATCCGATATTTCGTACTCTAAAAGGAACGGGTGCATCGGAATCGACAAGACACGAGCAGAAGACCGCAAAGCTACCGGGTAGTCTTTATCGGCACAACGAAGGCCAGAAAAGCAAGGCTGTCGATGAATAGGTGCCGGATAATGAATCATCGTCGGAATTCCGGCGTCAAGCAGATGTTTCTTCAGTCCGTTTCGGTCATCTGCCTCCAGGACATATTTATGATAGATGTGCTTGCTGCCTCCTTCCTCGTTCGGCAAGCGCAATGCTCTGAGGTCGCCAAGGCCCTCCCGGTACTTCCTGGCTATCTGTCTGCGCCGAGCGGTCCAGTCCGCCGCGTGATTTAGCTTTACATTAAGAACAGCCGCGGTCAGGGTCGGCATTTGAGAGTTGTAGCCAGTCTCATGAAAGTACCCGTCGACTCGTTTCCCATGATATCGAAGTTGCCGGACAGTTGATGCGGCATCCTCGTCATCAGTTAGCACCATGCCTCCGCTGCCGGGAGCGCTTACGGGCTTAGTCGGATCGAAACTAAAACAACTCGCGAAACCGACCGATCCTGCGGGTCTGTTGTTGTAGGTGGCACCAATGGCCTGAGCGGCATCCTCAATCAGACATATGTCGTGTTCCGCACAAAAAGCTTCCAGCTTGACTGGGTCCGACATAAGCCCATAAAGGTGCACGAAGACCATTGCCCTAGTTTTGCTGCTGAGCTTGTTTCTCGCGATTTCAAGGTTCAGATTGTAGGTTCCTTGTTCGATGTCGACAAAGACCGGGATGGCACCGAGCCGAGCGATGCATGAAGCAGAGGCGATAAAGGAAAAATCAGTCACAAAAATCTCATCACCTGGGCGGACTCCAGCGGCTATCAATGCAAAATACAGTGCGTCAGTGCAAGAGCCAACCGCTACGCCATATTTCCTTCCACAGGATTTCGCAATTCGGTCTTCGAGCTCGTTGACCGCCCTGCCCTGCAGCACCTGACCTACTTCAAGCGTTCTTTCAATTGCGTCTAAAATCTCTTCCCGATGGCATTCAAACTCACGCGCTGCCGAGAAAAAAGGTATGTTCCCTCTAGCCACTTTTCACTCCTCATTTGTTCATGTTCTCCTCAGCGGCTTGGCAGGCACGCCGACGACTGTCTCATCATCCAAAACCTCCGATATCACTACGGCACCCGCTCCGATCACGGCCCGCGCGCCAATCACGACATCAGGAATAACCTTAGCACCGGTAAACAAATAGGCGCCACTGCCGACACTTACCCTCCCCGCAAGGGATACTCCGGGGGCAATGTTCACAAAGGATCCGATCTGGTTATCATGCTCGATGATTGAGTGTGAGTGGATAATAACGTGATCTCCCACGTTGGCATTAGCCATGATTGCGACAAACGGATTAACTATACAACCTTTTCCGATCGTAGCCGAAGAGGAGATGAAGCTTAAGCTGCTGATCACATTCCGAAACGCGAAACCATGTGCCGCCAACTCCTCGACGATCTGTCGCTTACGATCATTATTCCCGTAGGCAACGACAATTTCTGTTTGATCAGGGCGAACCTTCCTCACAAAATCTGTCAGAACAGCGAAAATCGGGACTCCGTTGCGACTTTTCCCTACGTTGGCCCTGTTATCTATGTCAACAATTCCTGCAAGTCCATCCCTTTCCACGATATCAATGACGTATCTGGCTTGCGCACCGGATCCGACAATTGTGAGACGGGAAGTGGCGGGGCGACACGAATTACTGAAACAGACTGACATTCTTATCTCTCATGAACTTGAGGTAGCGATCGACGCCCTCCTCCAACGATACCCGCGGGTCGTACCCAAGCAGCTGTCGCGCCTTCGACACATCGAGTGCCCCTCGAATCGGCCGGAACGCTTCATCACCTGTCTCGATTTCTACATTGAGTCCGGGGAACACTTTCTCTAAGATGCAGAGTAAATCGTTAAGAGTACGTCCCTCGCCTCGTGTGATGTTAAACACTTGATTGGTCGACTTCTCCGATACCGTGGCCAGTGCGATCCCATCTGCCACATCTTCCACGTACGAGAAATCCAAGCAAGTGTTTGGATTACCGACCTTTAAGGGAAGGCCTTTTATCGCATTCTCGAGAAAAACCTGTACAACTCGCCTGTTATTGTCGGTAGGTCCATATACGGCAGACGGTCGCACAATGACGTGCGGAATATCGTATCTCTTCGAAAAAACAGAGGTGAGTATTTCGCCCGAAAGCTTCATGCCACCGTAAATCTCTTTGGGCTCCTTTCGCCCGTCCTCGGGCATCGGAACTTGATCGAAATCACCATAGACCATGCTCGATGATACATAAACGAATGTTTCGAGGCCGCCGAGGTCTCTGAGGATTTCAAGGAGGTTTACCGTTCCTTGCACAATTGCTTGGAACGCCTCGTCGGAATTTCGGACCGCAATGTTCGCAAGCGGAAGGGCGGCAAGATGAATGACATAGTCGGGCTTGACGTCTTGAATCTGGCGCCGCATGTCATCCTTACTTCCCGTCAGACCCCGCACTACTCTCGCGCCCTTCAGAAGGACCTCGAAACGGTATCGCATATTCTCAAGAAAAGTTGCCTGAACGGGGTAAACATACTGATGAAAACAATCAAAAACTATCACCTCGTGTCCTCTGTCTAACAGAGTTCTCGTTGTATGTGACCCTATAAGCCCGGCTCCACCCGTTATAAGTATCTTTGCCATTTGTTATACCTTCTCAGTGCTACTTACTCAGACTCCACCAAAAATCGCCTATGTCACCTACTACCCAAAATCAAATCAGCGTGTTGGACGGCTGGACGCTCCAGAGATAGAAGATATTCACGTCTTTTAGCTGCCGCCTGGATGAGCCTCCTCCTCCACCCTGAATCGAATATCAGCAATTCCAGGGCTCGTTCGAGTTCTTCTGTACTACCGGGCTCAATCAGCATAACCTCCCCGGTTCGGAACTCTTCACTTACTCCTCCAACCCGTGTAGCCACGACTGGCAAACCACGCACAATGGCTTCGTCAATTACCCTGGGCACCCCTTCGGGGTAACGAGAGGTAGGAACCACGAGAGCAGCAGCACACCGGAAGAGTCTATCCAGCAGTACCGGATCAGATACGTATCCGTGCAACTCCACATCACCTGCTATGCCTGTCTCAACAAGTCTCTGTCGTAGTTCGTCTGCGTGCGCCCCGTTGCCGACTAGATCAAGCTTGATGCCCCCTTTCTTCTCGGGATGACGAACTAGTATGGACTTCCAAGCGCGCAACAGCTCCTCGAGACCCTTCGACCAAAGAAGTTTTCCGACATACAGGATCCTGAGAACACTGCTGCTTGAGGTGCACATTCCGAGCTCGAGTCGCGAGTCGACTTGGAGATGCCCCAAGGGGACCGTCTCGACGACACGCTCGTTGTAGCGGCCAGCTAGTTCGGCTAGACCCCTTCCTCTCGCTATCACGATGGAGGCCATCGTCAAGGGAAGCACGTATGAAAGCCTGAGCAGATGGCGGCGAAAGAAGGATTGATAGGCATCACTCGCCAGGGAGCCCCGAAAGTCATTTCCGAGATAGACCACAAGCCGCCTGCTGGCCAGCCAAGCTAGTGGGAGGACGGGAAGCATAGGATTAGGGAGAAACCAAAGGAGATACGGCCGGGTCAGAGTAAAAGAAAGCAGCTTCAGCCACACGTTAAAGATTTCGGTCAGCCTTGTAAACCGGTACGGAATGACCCTCAATCCCTCGCGTTTCAACTCCTCTACAGCCCCTCCGTCTTGGACATGTAAAGGGGCGAACCAAACTAGCTCATCAAAGTGTTCGAGCAATCCGTCGAGGTAGTTTCGAAGCACCGGTCTGGTAAGGCAGGTGCCGTGGGGCGTTTCGGTAACGTCTCCACCATTCAAAACTACCAGGCGTTGCTTTTTGGCCATACTTAGGGGATTCTTACAAGATGGACTGCGCTTCTTCTTGGCCCATCCTGCATTTTCAGCCCGCGTAAGAGACGAGACAGTATAAACGATGCGGCCAGAAGGTAGAAATAGACGAATGAGTAGTGGGAAGCGTGCAGTGATTCAACGGTCAGGAGGTATGGGAGAAATACGGCAAGAAACAGAGCGTAGGCTGTGCTGATCCAGGGATCATCCGGCCGCAGTGCTGCGCGTCTGTAGAGACGAGAGCACAGGAAACCCAGTGCAACCATACCGACGGGGACCCCCGCTATACCCCAGTTCAAGTAGAACTCTCCGATGAGAGTCGCAAACAGCGCTGAATCTGCCTCCCTGTCATAAACTTGCACGAAGATCATCTTACCGACCCTGACCGTCGGGAAGAGACCATCAAGGCTGATGGGCACCCATACGTCAAGTGCCGAACCAAACGAGAGACCTTTGAGGAACGGAAGCCTTTCTGGAAAGATAGCCAGCACCTGAGAAATTGCTTTAACCGACGGTAAGTAATAGAACGAGAGCATTTGATCAGCGGTGGACTTCGATAAAACCTCTTTTACGACTTCCGTACTGAAAGCGACATCGGAAGTGCGATAGTGCTTACCCACACCTCGAATTGCACCGATCGTGACAAAGTAGACGAGAACGAGGGCAAAAACACCTAGAAGCAAGAGGGTTCTGTGCTTCTGCAGAAACAATCGAGTCTGCCGACAAGCCCAGCCGAGAACTACGGCAGCGGCCAAGAGACGAATGCCATCACTGCGGTTCCCGATCAGCGTTAGACAAACGAAGCTAGCCAGAAGATGGGTGACCGTCGGCCATGATAGTCTCTTCCCTGCTCCCGCGATCCACAGAAGAGACGCCAGAGGCATAGCAGGGATCAGTAGACGAAGAGATCCGTTCAGCTCATCCCTGTCGTGCCAGCCGGAGACTATTGCTGACACCCCGCCGTTCGCCTGGACAAAATCGAAGGTGGCGTAGAGCCCCAAAATCGACAACGCAATGATAGAAACCAACCAGGCTTCTCTTGGGCACTCGCTCTTCGGCACTCGGCGGACCTGACGCTGAAAACTAATCGACAACCCGAAAGCAAAGCCTGCGATGCCCAGCAGTACAAGGGCCAATGCAGAGAAGACTATTCGGGAAACAGCAGAGGGTGTTACAACGAGGGGGTCAAGACCCGCCATTCTTTCCGCAAACACCAAATGCGCCGTTGAGAATTGGGCACCAAATCCAACCAACGGGTAAAAAACCAGTTGAGGAGGGATTACTCGTGTTCGAGCACCGGGCATTAGGTGGAGCGCAAAGCACGCGATAGCAGCCGAGGCTAGTAGGGCCCCTAGACACTCGAGACCTAAGTTCTGCAGACCAGCAGCAACGAGCGTAACAAGGAGAATCAGGATCGAGATCCCTGCAAGGGTCGTCTTCATCGCTGACCAATGCTGTTCGACATTTCGAGCAGGTCCTCGTTCTGCGGATGGGCTTGCAGGCCGCGAGCGAGGATCCGACGAGCTTCAGACAGTCGGCCTTCCGACGTGTAAAGCTCTGCCATGCTTAAGAAGACTTCTGGTGATGTTTTGAAGCGCAATGCCTCGAGGAAAGCCTCTTCACACTTGGGCCTATCGTTCAGTGCCAGATATGCCCGACCTAGCCAAAAAAAGGTGTCAAAGTCTTGTCCTCCGCTACTGACGGCCAGCCGTAGCTCCCGTACAGCGAGATCGAATTCCCGCCGATCAAAATGGATACGCGCTCGGGCAGTGGCTGAGCCGCCAAACGCTCCTGACGTTCTTGCCAGTTTCGCGTAGTGGAAGGCACGATCGAAATTGCCAGCCAACCTGTGAATGTCCGACAAGTCAATGTAATACTGCGGCAATGTGGATATCTTCGCTGCGCGTAATATCAGAGCTTCCGCCGAACTCACACTACGCGTCAACCGAAAATGCGACCAGCCAAGTTCTCGCCAAGCGCGATGGTTCAACGGGTTCACCCTGATCGCAGCTGAGAATGCCTCTGACGCCTCCTGTAGCATTTCTTTGCGTGAATACATCTCCCCCAACCGCACATATGCGACCGATTTCAGCTCGGCACTTAACGCCGCGCCCCCAGTGAATTGTAGCGCTCGAGTGAAAAATTGAGTCGCTTTGGAGGTGTCGCCGGAGGCCAAGAACACTTCGCCCAGATAGTAAAAGACAGCAGCGCTTTTAGGTGCCCGCATCGAAAGGCTACTGATAATGCTCGAATCGCACGGAAAGCGGCCGCTCCCGTGCAAAATATTCTTACACAGAACTACGGTTAGGGGTTCAACAGCCCAGAAGCCGGCAGCGACTTCAGGAAGGCCCACGTTCGCAGCGATTAGTCCCCATTGCCATCTGCGAATTTTGTCCGTCTCACCTTGGAAGAGGGAAACCCAGTTGGTGAAACTCTCCGGGTGATCATTCCGGACGCAAGCGAGCTGTGCAAGTGCACGTGGAGAAATCGACCCTGAGGGCTTCAACCACCCGTGGTCTGCGACTCTTCCGTCTTGCCGTAGAAGCTTGTTTCTGAACTCCAAATGAACCAGGTTCTCGAAGACGCGAGCATCCAACTCTTGCGGGTGAGCCAAAACGAAGCACGCCAACACACAAGAAGCGCAGCGAATCGAAAAGAGTAACGAGGTTGCCTTCATGATATAAGAGAGGTATAAAATTCCGTGACCCGTGCCGCCCTCGCCTGAATCTCAAAGTCCCCGATGGCCCGGCGTCGCGCCGCCTGGGCCATTTCCTCTCGCAGCGAGGAGTTCGCAAATAGCCTTAATATGGAGGACGCAAAAAATCGCTCGTCTCGCGGGCAAACAATGCCATTATCGTGCCCTATCACCATGTCTGTTATTCCTTCCAGATTAGTCACAACCGCAGGCAGACCACATGCCATTGCCTCCAGGAGAGCGATACTCAGTCCTTCGCTCTTGGAAGCAGTTACGTACACGTCGGCCGCCCTCAGGTAGTCAACGACATTGTCTACTTGGCCAGTTAAAACCACTCTATCACCAAGGCCGAGCCGACCGATGATTTCTTGAACATGCCCGAAGTACCCACCATAACGAGCCTTCGAGTGCGGGCCAACTATGAGCAGAACAGCATCTGAGAAGTGAGTAACTACATGCGAAAACGAATAAACTAAGAAGTCGACTGCCTTTCTTGAGTTCACGCCACCAACAAAAACAGCAATGCGCGATTCCCTTGGAAGCCCCAAACGGCAACGTAGGTCGTACACTTCCGACTGTGTGGCCGGCGAGAAATGGGAGCAATCGACGGCGTATGGCATTAACTTGACTCTGTCAGAAGGGAAATGATTGTGACGAAACGTAGATGCGATTCTTTCAGATACGGCAAAAATCGCATTAACATTGTGCAACACTCCCAACTTTGCATGGCCAAACACCTGAGCCGCGATAGCGTCAGCATCATCTGAGCCCAAAAGAACAGACTCCACAACCATTGGCTTGCCGACCCATCGACGAGAGACAATCGGGAGATAAGCACATCCCGGGCCATCACCGAAGTGTACGAGGTCAAACTCAGACCTGAGCGAGTAGAGGGAAGCGAAGAGGCAAAGTGCCGACTGTAGGGAACCTACCCTTCCCCGAAGGCTGGTGGGTCGACTTCTTATAACCTCAATGTTTCCAATCGATTCTTCCCGGGGAAGCCCTGGATAACCTTTCGTTAGAATGAAACCGTCCACTGCCCGCCTTCTCAGGAATGTCAGGAAAGTTTGCGCATAGATTGCCGCCCCGTTATATATCGGGTGGAAGCTGTTGTATACAAAACAGACACGCACCTGTCACTCCTTCGAATAGCCCGCTGTCTCCCTCCGACAGCGCGGCCCCCTTCTTCCTGCGTATGGTCAACTGAAAACTGGTCTGTTACGCCTACCCCCGTATCGCCAGAGCCTGATGCACCCGATACAGGCGACGTAGACAGTGCTGTAGAGAAAGCAGGTGAGACAGACTCGGACCATCCTTGAGGAATCGAAGTAAAAAAACTTCTTTGTGATGAATGAAAGCAAAAGTGCTCCGACGAAACACACCACTAGAGCCACAGTCTCTCTCGAGAGTGCATGGATTCGGAACACCTTCCAGACCTGCCACGAGACTATACCGTTAAGAGCAACTGTGGTGACGAGAATGGAAATAGCCGCGCCCGTCACTCCCAGCGGAGGAATGAGCACGACATCAAGAACAATGCTCAGGACAAAGTACAGAAGGTTGTTCAACAGAGACAGGCCCGCGAAACCACTCATGGTTATCACTAGGCCAACCGGACCGAGTATGGTATCAGCGACCTGTTTCAGAGAAAGAATAACCAAGGCATTGGTGCAGGCCGGATAAGCTGGGCCAAACAGGCTAAGAAGGTCGGTTGAGAGCACAATCAATAGGCCGCTCCACCCGAGGATCATCCGAAGCTGCCATATAGTCGTTCTTCGGAAGACGGCCCTTAGCTCATCCACGCGCCGTTCTTCACTCAGTTGACTTATAAGAGGTGCAAGATTGGAATTGAATGCTGCTAGTATGACTGACCCGAAACTGGTGCTACGGACAGCAATACTAAGCGCACCCGCCTCTAGGACAAAACCCAGCCAGCCCAGGATCAAGACTTCGGATTGGCCTCCAAAAGCAGTGAGGATGCTGGCCGGGACAAGCGGTAGTGAGAAACTCAGTATGTCCTTTGCGGGAATTGAAGCCCCTGCCTGGGAAAGGACTGAACCAAAGCGGCGGTGTATTTGCTTCATGGTGAGGACTAACGCCGCCCCGTATGAAGCAAGCTCCGCACCGATCAGGGTCGTGAGTGCGTCAGGACCAAAGCCAGCAAACAGTATCGGAAGGCGAAGGACTTTTTGGAGTATATTTTCAAAATAAGTCCTGTACTCGGCGCAACCGATGCCTCGCAGGACGTCGAAGCCGAAGTTCATCATCATGCATATGGGGATAATCCACGCGCAGAAGGTCACCAAGTTCCTCATAGAACCGGTGCCGAAATAAAACTGAGCAATCGGTTCCGCAGCGTAACTTGCGGCCACGCCGAACAGAACACCGAGTGACAGGAGAAAGGATCCAACAAACCAGATTGTCCCCTTTAACTTCTCCCTGTTCTGAGCACTATGATAGATGGCGACAAATCTTACGACGGTCCTGTTCAGACCGAGATTCAGCGCTCCAACCAGCAGTGCAACTGCACTCAGGGCCAACGAGTAGTACCCAAAAGACAGCGGACCGGCAAGATTGGCCGCGAAGACAGTATAGATGTACCCTACGGCTTGCCCCAACATGGTGCCAGTGAGTATTATCAGCGAGCTCTTTCGAAATGCTCTAAGATCTATCAGGCTCATTGATCGGCTGCCTCAAACACAGTCGGAACCGAAGGGTTTTTTGTCACGTCTCAGCCAAACGCTTCCTAACCCTGATTCTCATCCATCAAGACGATACGCATAATGTCGTCAGCAACTGTGAAATCCGCAGATCGACCGGATTGTGACAACACCGTCTTAATTTGCTCCAGAGAAGGGTAGGCCGGATCTCGCCCGAAACACCTAGCGTCGTCGATCAATACTACGTGCCGGAACGGCGACCGCAGGATGAGGATAAGCTCGTTAAGCGCGGGACAATCAAGCTCGCCCCTGGCCGTGTCCCCTCCCGAATAGTGCCCATCGAGCCAGAACAGTGCCGCTCTGCGTATCTCTTTCAGCACCGTCGCGAGCAAGAAGCCGCTGTCGCCGTTGAGCAATGAAATGTGATGGAAATTGGCGAATCTGCTCTTCGCGCGCCGAAAGTACAGTTCACTTAATTCAATCGAAAAGACACGATCAAAGTAGCGTCGCATTGCCTCAACCGTGTGTCCCTCGTAGGTACCTGTCTCAACAAATATCCTTAAGCGGTATTGGCGGGCGTATTTCAGCAATATTGCACGCTTGACCACGTAGGGCGGTGGCAAGGGACGCGCACCTCTCTCCCACCACCATACACGTGCCTTGTCCACAGCCCTTCTTAACACCCAAAGCCTAGATAACTCCTGGTAGCACCACCTCACGTGTCTTTCCCTGAGGTAACCCATCGTCAGGCCGCCTTTCTGTTTGGGATGGCTACCATTTCAGAACCTCCCTGACTGCAAATCGAAACGCTATCGTCAAACCTAGCCGGCCGGGGCAAGTGTATTCCTTCCTGGCTCGTTCGGTCACCTACATCGCGCCAAGCCGCTCGACTCGCCTAGAATACGCTCGATCGCCTCACAAAACCTGTCACCTCCGAAATGCTTATCGTATCGTTCCAGGGCCGCACGACTCATAGTCTCAAACACATCTGGGTTATCCATGAGATGCTCAACGGCAGTAGCAATCGCCTCCGGATCGCCCGGCGGTACCAAAATTCCTGTTTCGTTGTCTGCTACCATAGTGGGGATCAAACGATAGTTTGTCGCAATCACGACAGCTCCATAGGCCATTGCTTCTAGAATCGAGACCGGCTGTCCTTCATTTATGTAGTAAGACGGCAAAAGGAAGACGTGGGCACGTTGAAACGCATGGGTTTTCTCCTTGCCCGCCATCCGTTCGGAATAGCGAACATATTCACTCAACTGACGGCTGGCAATGTACTCGAAGAACGCCGATCGCGCATCTTCAGGACGACGATGCATACGAGCATCCGGGCTCGAGAGAAACTCTCCAACAAACGCACACCTGACCGACCGCCCTCTCTGTTTGACCAGCATCTCGACGGCGAGCAGGACGTCCCAGTAACCTTTCGTCTCCATCATGTTACTGAGATACAACAGTTCAAACGTCTCACCGTGCGGATAGTGTTTCGCTTGGCGGACAAATGCAACAGATCGTTCGGGGAGACCGTTAGGAACCACCCGCACGATGTCTCGGTAATTATCTAGAAAGGAGTACTGCTCACGGACCCAGTTGCCCTCCACGATAATCGCCGCCACTCTGCTCAGAACCGACTGGACAAGTCGACGGCCCCAGGGTTTGAGAGAAGCGTAGAAGGGGGCATAATTACCACCGAACTGATGGCAAACGACTCGGTGACCCAGAATAGCAGCCGGCCAGATAATTGCAACGTCCCGCATGAAGCCCCAGAACGACTGAGCAGTAGTGATGTACAAGACTCGGTGAGAGTTAAACACCAGACAAGTCCACACCCTCGGTAGAAGCCAGATGAAATCAAGCAAGCGAGAAACGCCGAAACATCCATTCATCCGCCTAGACTTCTTTTTGCTTTGTGAGATGTCGAAGGTGGTCAGGCTCCAGCCCTTTGAGTTCAGTTCATCAACTATCATCTGGAACATCATTGCTTGACCGGAGAACTGCGAGCCAGAATGTCTGAGCATCGGTCCCACCGCGAGAACGTGTCGTCTCCGAAAGGTCATCGTGTCAGGAGGCCGTTTATCCAGTCCCATACAAGGCCAATTCCTTCCCTTAGGCTGGTCTTTGGCCCCCAGCCAAACGCCTTACGGATCAGGGAGCAATCCAGGACGTTGTAGGCGCAGTCAAAAGTTCGAGCAGGGTGATACTCAATGTTGCATCGTTTGCCCGTAACATTCTCCATCAGATTTAAGAGACTGTTGAGCGAGACTGCTTGCCCTGTCCCGACGTTATACGTTTGAACACTTCCCGGAGAACTGAAGGGACTCTCCAGGCATAGTAAAACGGCATCCGCTATATCACTTACGTAAACGAAGTCACGCACCACAGTGCCATCGCCATATACCATCACCGGTTGACCGAGTGCGATTGCTTTTAGGGAGTGGGCTATCACCCCCTGGGGCCGGATCAGGTTCTGACCAATACCGTATGCATTCGAAGGCCTTAACACCAGGCCCGTAACACTAGAATGGCTTATAGCTAAGCGGAGGTAGCATTCACAGATCAGTTTTGTCAGACCATAGCTCGAAATGGGCTTTGTCGGGTGATTTTCAGTCAAAGCGATTTTCTTTTTAGTATTTCCATAGACGGTTCCTCCCGACGAAAAGTAGATTATCCGCTTAACTCGGGAAACTTGAAGGCATGTCTGCAGCAGCCGTAGGAAAGGCAACACATTCGACTGGAGATCGAAACAGGGATCATGCATGCTGCTCGCAGGGAAAGTAGTGTGCGCCATATAAACGATGTCAGTAACACCATCGACAGCGCTCAAAACTTCGCCCGTGTTCTGGATGTCGCCCTGCTGATACTCTGTTCTCGCAAGCAAATGTCCTTGGCACGGACGGGGTGCCGGATCGCGATCGAATACTCGTACCTCCATTCCGGCGAGGGAAAGGCGTGAACTCACGTGTGAGCCAATAAAGCCCGCCCCACCAATAATCAAGCACCTTGCATTACCACCCATAGATCCTGGATTTCTCAAATCCCATTGCACTCGAATCGCAAATCGTGCTCGCGCTCAAGTGCGACTCAGTGTCGATAGCGACCGAGTAACATTTTCAAGGCTTGCAGTGGGGGACTACCTTGAGAATTTCGAGGGGGCCGGCCCGAAAGGCCGAAGAGCGTGGCTTCAAGGGGGACCGCCTAGCCCTTGCCGAAGCGGAGACGGCGAAATGTATGGGTTGGGGCTAATCCCGGATGTCGGCAACTACAAGTGAAGTCGACATGGCTCTGCGCAGATTCATAAGACCGTGGCGCGGGACCTGGGCGATCCAAGCAGGCAAAGAGCCGAATTCGGTCGCTGGTCACGTCGCCCTGGCTCGGTGACCTCCAACTCGTCCACTCTCGCCCGTCCTTCTGGACACAGCTTCGCTTTCTGACTTACAGAACGCACCGAAATAGGACCCCCGCCCATCAGGCCTTGGATGGCATAAGGACAGCTGAACACGGTTGAAATCGCCACTGTCGGTTGCGGTTCTTGTCCCCCGGGATTTCGACACGAAACGGTCTGCAAGAACTTATGTCTCTCAGCACGCCTTCCTAGAGATCCATTGCCCCAGACACGCGGGATTATTGTTAAATCTGAGCCAGCAGTCAACACAAGACCCCAGCGATACTCGGTTAACGTCGCACCAGGTTTACCTTTTTCTGTATGCCACCGAGTTGTTAAAGCGACTGCCAACTTGCCGCATCGCGCGGTTCGTGGAAATCACAGAGCATGGGACAACTCGTCGGATTTCGACACGACCACCAGGTGGATCGGCAAACGAGTGAACCAGGATCGTACATTTGCTTACCACGTCGTCCCACGTGCTTTTGCCCGAATGAATCCCGGCTTGCGCGTTCATGGTGTCGCACGTGATAACCAGGTCGGCCGTTTACTTGCAACCAATCGGCGGGTGAGTGGCCTCGGACGCGAGCGGCCGAAGGTCTGGGTGTACTGATTATCGGGGACCGCCAGCCAGAAGCGGCTGTCGCCCACGGCGAGATCGGAAGGCTGCACGTGTCTGCGCACTTCGTCCAGCATGGCCGCGATACTCACGCATCGATACAGCCTCCAACCCGTGACGTTGCCCGTGAGGTTGTTCGCCATGAAAGCCGAGATCAGCAGTAACGGACAGAGAGTCTCCAGCAGGCACTCCCACTCGAAAAATCCAGCACCGGCCCTTTTCGAAAGCTCCTATAATCCTCCACGGCGCTCACCATGAAAGTCCTCTCTGTGAGACCGATTGTGCGAATCAGCCGGGTCGTGGTCGTGGTTTGGGGCGCGATCGCGCTCGTGCCGATCACTCTGGCGTTCACGAGCTGCCCTGGGCGGATGCACGAGTGGGTGGCTACGGATTCGGGCGGCTTGCAGGACAAGCCGGAAGTCATCGTCCTGCTCGGGGGCGCGGGTATTCCCAGCAAGTCGGGGCTTATGCGTACTTTCACGACCGCTGAGCAAGCCCGGGAGCATCCCGAGGCGGTCGTGGTCGTAACACTTCGTTCCGATGCCGGGAAGGAAGATAGCTATATCGCCCGAATGAAGAAGGAACAGGCGCCGGAACGCTAATCTGCGCTGATCTGCGCTTATCCGCTTGTCGGAGATCAGCGCGGATCAGCGGGGATCAGGGTTCCGTGCCGTCGGCTGGCTTTACGGCTCGTCGACGTGCTGGAGCACTCCGAAGACCTCGGGGCCGTTTGCCATCGAGACGCCGGAGATCGTGACTTCAAGCGACACGAGCTGGCCGAGGCGAAGACGGCGGGCGGTGTAGGTCGAGGCCAGAAGGTGGTACGTCAAAGTCATGTGGTCCTGCTTTACGGTCAGGACCACCAGGCCCGCACCCGAACAGCCGATCCTCTCTGAATCCGGTTTCCAGATGGCAAAAGACATCAGTCCGCGCAGCGTCTCGGCAATCCGCTGCGCACTCAGGCTGGACGGTTCCGGATAGCTGCGTCCGCCAAGCGTGTACAAGCCGCTGAATTGACGCGCCGCGCTCACAGGCAGGACATCCATGTCTCTCAGGTCCGTGACGTTGGCCCCGGCCACGGCAATTTGTTTCCCGTAGGTCCTGCTTTTGAGAGTTGCGGCAACCTCCTCAGGCGCCGAAGAAGTCTTCAGAGCCGCGGCGGCTTCCTGGATGATCGCCTTCAGATCCAGGTTGTCGCCGGCGCCGTCAGCCCAGACAGAAGGGGCCAGTACCACGAAGAACAGCAGGTAGCGTAATCTCATGGCTTTCCTCCCCCCAAATGAAAGCCTAAACGCGTATATGTCACGAAACAGGCGCGAATGCAAGAAATTATGGCTGCGGCTGCCGCCGCCCCCGTTTCGCGTTTTCAAGCGACGCTTCGCGCCTGTCAGTCCCGGACCTTGGCCGCCATGATTTCTTTCGGACTGGAGCAGAGTTTACATCATGTGTGAGGGAAGTGCGCACGAAACATGTAGATTTCGTTTTTTTTCGCATGGGAATGGGAACGCTAATCTGCGCTAATCTGCGCTGATCGGATAAGTGGCATATGGCCCGAAATCTTTCGTGGCCATGGAAGTCAAAGGCGCCGACAGGATTCATCCCAAGGACATGAAAGGACTGACGGCGTTCCTGGAGCCGATTTTGAGACGCTCGCGACCGCCGTAAAGCAGCACTCCCCGGCCCTGACGTCGATCTTCCGTAAAGCATCGGAACGCCAATCTGTATTCCAATCGCCCGCCGAGTTCTATCAGGGCAGTACGAGTCGCTCGCCGAGATCATGAAGATCCGAAACGAAGCGATCCGGCGCCGGAGTGTTGATCCATTTGATGAGCTCCCAGTCTTCCTGGGAGGCGGAAAGAAGACGGCGTGCCACGTCGGGAGGGAAAATCCCGGCCGCTTTTCCCGCCGCCCCCGCCAGTGCCTCCGAGAGGGACAGTCCCTTGATGCAGCAAAAACCCCAGATGTCGGCCAGGTCCTTGGGCTCGTCACGGTCGATCAGCGCTCTGATTTTGTTCGCCAGAATGTTCTGCGCACTGTCCAGGCGCCCCAAGACCGGATGCTCCAAAACATCACCGACCCGAGAGGGCACATCGTTGACAAGCTCTACCTTAAGGTCAATGTCTTCAGAAGAAAGGACCAGTCGACAAAAACGTCGGTCCCTTTGCCGAACGTCTATCCTCCATGCTCCACTCCACCCCTGGATCACTCGATCGCACCAGACGCCAAAGGAAGGGTCATCGTTTGTGAAGAAGTCGAGGTCGTCCGAGAACCGATGCTCGAGGTAGCCCCTGGAAGCCGCAGTACCCCCAGTCAGGTAAAAGCCTGTCTTGAGCCGGCGCAGGTTACTGATCAGCCGATCCTGAAATGGGTAAAGGCGGTCGAAGTAAAAGGAGCGATCCATATTGTTCTCGCGTGCCTTCGGAAAGCCCCGTGGTGGTGTCGCGCGATTATGTCAGCACTTCCGGATGATGAGTCGGAAGCCAATCCACTAAAAAATCGAGGCCACGCCGTCGTGACTCCGAACGCACGCGCACGCGCCAGCGCGGCCATCCCTCAACCAGAGACCGGAAACCAATAAGCCGGAGAATTTCCTCGTATCGACCGTTTTCCAGCACGCGGACGACCGCCCAGTCACGGTCCAGTCGTCCGACCGTCAGGTGGCCTGCCAGAATCTCGCGAAACTGGGCCTCGTCAATGTTGTAATCCCAAACGTAACGGGATCGCGCCATGCTTCCCATTCTAGCAGCTGCCGTTTCGACCCCGCGAGCCGCGCTTCGCGCCTGTCAGTCCCGGGCCTTGGCGGCCATGATTCCTGTCGGGCTGGAGCAGAATTTACAGCATTTGTGAGGAAAGTGCGCACGAAACATGCCGATTTCGTTTTTTTTCGCATGGGAACGCTAATCTGCGCTAATCTGCGCTGATCGGATCAGCGGCAGATCAGCGTAGACTAGCGTTCCGGGATGAATTCCGAGAGAATCAGGCGTTTCCATTCGAGCGTGTCTGGATGCCCGAAATTCAACAGGTAACCGACCGGGGAGCGGCTGATCCGCAGGTAGTTGAGGAGTTGAGCCTCGTGTTCACTCGCCAGCCCGCTCACTGCTTTCAACTCAACCACCAGGCATCCGAACACCAGCAGATCGGGCACGTAGCGCTTGTTCAGGCGCCGCCCTTTGTATGAACAGCTCAGCTCCGGCTTGGACTGATACGCAATGCCCCGCAACTCCAGCTCGAGCTCCAGGCTTTCCTGGTAGATCTCCTCTGCCATGCCGAAGCCGAGGTGGTTGTAGACCTCGAAGGCCGCTCCCATCAATCGGTAACCTTCGTCTTTGTAAATTTCGCGTCTCACGTTGCCGTGTCTCGCCCAACCGGCAGGGTCCGCTCGAAGCAGGTGGCCCTCGAGGCAACAATGTTTTGGCTCGGCGCCGAGCGAGAGCGCATATCAGCCGCCGCGCTCATATTCGGCGAGCGGTCTTATATCCGCGTCTTCAGCCTCTTCAGGCAGACAAGAAGCCAGGTACGCGCTCGCATCCACAACAATGCGCCTGCCCCCGCTCAAGGTCGTGACTCCAGGTCTCGCCGATTCTCCTCGTAAAGGTCGCGCCAGGTTATCCCGCGCGCACGCCACTTTTCCGCGAGTGCGCGCAGACCGTCAACCGCGAGTTGACGTGACATTCGCTGAAACTCCTGTTCGGATATGAGACGCGCTGTCGGACGACGATCTTTGGTGATCACAATCTGATCGCCGGATTCCACGTCTCGGATGAGCCGCGTCAACTGGGTTCTTGGCATTGGCTACGGATACTATCTTTGTCATGGCCAGATATTTTAGCCATATTATGTGGGAATCACGTCTCGGACGTCCAGCCTTCACAGGACTTAAGAACGCTAATCTTCGCTAATCTGCGCTAATCGGATGTTTCCGGCCGATCCATTCGAGGGTGATGTCCTCGCCGAATCTCTTGAATTCCGGGTCCCCTGTCACGATATTGGCCTTCTCACGTTTCCCGAGTGCTGCAGCAAAACAATCGGCGTAGGCAACTGGATAGGCAGCTTTCAGTTTGGCTGCCTCGAGGGTCAGACCGAGATCTGCGTCCACGAGCGTGATAGGTAATTGCTCTATTATCAACCGCACCTCCTCAGCCTTCTCCGCGCCTCGCTCACGCAATGTGCTGTAAAAGATTTCCCCCCAATTGATCACGCAAAGAAAGAGCCGCGTCTCGCCTGCATGGGCGGCCGTGAGAAGCTTCACCACCCGCTCCGCGCCAGGTTCATCCTCGAAATGAGCAAGGAGCGCATAGCTGTCGAGGACGAATGCATTAGCCATCCTTCGCCTCTTCCAGTCGATCCTTCATCAGGGAGTCAAGAATCGAAGTCCCGCCCTTCAGCATCCCCCTGGATGCCTCGATTGGATCGTCGGGCAAAGGTTTCATCAGAATCATCTTCCCTTCGCCTTCAAAGATTGCGATCCGCGTGCCCTTTCTGATGTTCAGTTTCTTCCTCAGTTGGGCGGGAATCATCACTTGACCCTTAGTAGTCGCCCTCGTAATTCTAATGGTACCCTTTTTCGCCATTTGGTAGCCATTATGGCAGAAAGGTGCACTTCTGATCAAGAAGTAGGTATTCGCTCCACCTGTGGCCCCATCCTTCGTCCACGCCGAGCGGTGCGTCCTCACGTCGATCTTCCGTAAAGCATCGGAACGCTTTGGGAACGCTAATCTGCGCTAATCGTCGCTAACTCCGATGAGTTCGTGCGTCGGATGTCTGCTTGCTGTTCGAACCCGCTTGCTTCGCTGGAAAACGCTCGCGCGCGGCTCTGACGGGACTCGGCGCACGC
>JBHGBF010000260.1:0-7887 GCA_041946865.1 Acidobacteriota bacterium
AAGCACCGGCCTCTCTCCTCGTTGCTGCCACACTCCGAACAAAAAAACTGAGGGGTTACCGCTGAAGGTAGAATCGTCTTGACAAAATAATCCGTCCCTGCCGGCCGCGGGCCGTTTCGGCTGTTTCCCGGCCTTTTATCCGTGTGCGCCCCATATCTCCGGTCGGGTGGAAGCGCGAGGAAAGGAGCAGACATATGAAGCCAGAGAATCCTGTGCGCAAGCGTGCGGTGAGCCATGAGGCGCCAGTCGAACGGGTCTGGGAAGCCCTCACCGATGGGAAAGAGCTGAAACGGTGGTTTCCACTGGAGGCCCGAGTCCAGCCCGGCAAGGGTGGCAGCGTCTGGATGTCCTGGAAAAACGAGTACGCCGGCGAATCGGCCATTGCGGAGTGGGAACCGAATCGACACCTGCGAATCACCTGGGGAGAGGCAGACAACAAAGAGCCTTTACAGGAGGCGTGGGCCCGGCTAGACCTTCGCGAGATTGTCGCCACGGACCGGTTGGAGCCCTTCATCGAGGACGCCCCGTATCAGTTCGCCGCGGTGCTTCCGAACCTGGCGAACTCCCTCGTACGTGTTTCGGTTGACCCGTCCATGGCCGACCCCCAAGCGAAAGACGTGACGTTGTGGCTCGCATGCTACGGAGTGAGTCCCGAACAGTTGAGGACGATCTCGAAACGCTGGCTGGAGTTGCTCGAGCGCCGGTTCCCCGAAGGAACTAGCGCCTGAAAAACGAGAGACAATCTGTTACCTTCTCTAAATGACGCTCGAAAAGATCTTCCTCGATTTCTCGGTTCGAAAACTGGGGCTCCTCTCGTCCCGCCTCACGGACTGCCTGGGGCGCCTGAGCCATGAGCAGGTATGGTCGCGCGGGGGCGAGAGTGAGAACGCCGTTGGCAACCTGGTGCTCCACCTCTGCGGCAACGTTCGGCAATGGATCATCTCAGGCATCGGCGGCGCGGAAGATGTCAGGGATCGCGCCGCTGAATTCGCCGCCAAGGGAGGGGTTAGTGTCAACGAGCTGAGGGGACTGTTGGCGGCGACAGTCGCCGATGCCTGCCGTGTCATAGAAGGCGTCAGCAAGGAAAGGCTTGGCCAGCGTCTTACCATCCAGGGTTACGACGTCACGGTCCTGGAGGCGATTTACTCGGTGATCGAGCACTTCGCTCAGCACACCGGCCAGGTGATTTACGGGACGAAGGCCATGACTGGCTCGGACCTCGGCTATTATTCGCACCTGTCGAAGCGGGCCCACGGCGAGAAAACTCCGTAGTCCCGGTCGAAGCTGTGAGAAATCCCGGCCGGTCACTCGGCGCGAAATACGCGGGCAGGGTCGGTCCGGACCGCCCGGAGGGCGGGAATCAGGGCCGCGGTCAAGAGGACAATCGCCAGGAACGCGGCCACCGCCCCGAACAGCGGCGGGTCCCAAGCGGTCAGATTGTCGATCGCAGCAGCGAGCCAGGTCATCGCGTAGCGGGCCGCCACAAGTCCGAAGACCATTCCGGCGATCGCCAGGGAGAACAGTTTCCAGATGACGGCGCCCGCCGCTTGTCTCGGCAAAGCTCCAACTGCCATCCGGATGGCTATCTCCCGACTCCTTCGGAACACGGACATGGAGACGACGCTGTACAGACCGACAAAAGAAAGCAACACGGAGCTCGCAGCCAGAATTCCGAGCAGAGCCGTGGTAACCCGGTAGGGGGTGAGCGCAAGCCTCTTCATCTCATCCCCGGTCGTGATCTGAAGCAGGGGAATCTCCGAGGCAGCTGACCGCCAGGCTTCACGAACCATGCCAATGTAGCCGTCCGGGGATCCATGGGCCAGCAGGATCAAGTGGCCACGAACCGACTGGCTGGGAGCAGGCATGAGGTAGATGTGCGGGTCGGGTTCGTCCCAGATTGAGTTGTAGCGGCTGTTTCGGGCCACTGCGATCACGGCGCTGGACACCCGCTCGCCGTGTCCGAAGGCCAGGAACAACGGCTTGCCTATGGCATCCTCTCCCGGCCAGAGTCTTCCAGCCAATGCCTGGTCCACGACCGCGGGCCGCACTCCTGCAACCTCGTCACCGATTCGAAAATCGCGCCCGGCCATAAGCGGAATTCCAAGCGTCCTGAAGAACTGCGGCCCCACCAGATTGTAGTGGGCTTGGAGAGAAGTCTCAAAAGCCCCGCTTCCGGTCGACACCCGAAGCATCGTCCGCATCATGCTGAGCGGAGGATTCATCGCCAGGGTCGCCGATCGAATTCCGGGCAGTTTCTGGAGGTCCTCGAGCAGCTTTCTGGCCTGCTCGGCGCTCGCCGCCGCCGGCAGCTCAGGCGGCGCCTCAAATTCCACGGACAAGATGGTCGCAGCCGCAAATCCGAGATCCGCGGAACAGGCCGTGAGGAGCGCACGGTACAAAATGCCGCTGCCAACCAGCAGAACAGTGGCGAGTACGACTTGAGCCAAGACCAGGCCCGCTCGAAACCGATAGGGGACGGCAAGGCTTGCGTCACCTCCCAATGGCTTCAGACCGGAAATCAGATCGACTCGGCTCATACGCAGCGCGGGAACGAGAGCGGCCAGGAGGATAGCCAGGACAGATATCGCAAGGCAGAAGCTCATGGTTACGAGGTCCAAGCTCAAATCAAGGTGAAGCGGCAGCCCAAGAGCCGTTGGAAAGGCGTTCGTCAGCCGGTTCAGAGCGTGCGCGATCAGGAGGGCCAAGGCAAAACCGAAAAGTGCGAGCACGACGCTCTCCAGCAGCAATTTCTTGACCAGGGAGGCGCGAGCGGCGCCGAGAGACAGGCGTATGGACATCTCCTTCGTTCGTGACACGGCCCGTCCAAGCAGCAGGCTCGAGATATTGGCGCATGCGAGCAGCAGGAACAACCCGGTGCCGATTCCAAGAACACTGAGGAACATGGTCACGGATTGGCGGTGACCCGGCCAGAACCGTGATTGACTGGCGGGCAAAACGACCGCGGAAACTCCAGCGTTGCTGGCCGGGTAAGCCCGCTCGAGGCTTTTGGCCAGAACCTTTAACTCGGCCTGGGCCTGCCTTTGGCTCGCGTCGGGCCTGAGACGGCCTACCAGGAGCAGAAAACGGGCGGGTCTCGTCTCGAGGACCGCGCGTTCCTTAAAGCTCGGAAGAACTGCGGGCGTGGCGCCGAGCGGGATCCAGAACTGCGGAGGCTCCGACCAACTGAGATCGACGCCGCGGTAGCTTTCAGGCGCCACGCCAACGACAGCGAAAGGCTGGCCGTTGACTCGGACCGTCTGACCCAGAACAGCCGGACTTCGGCCAAAGTGCGCCGTCCACAGCCGGTCGCTCAGAATCACACTGGACCGATCATCAGGCCTTCCCGACTGAAAATCCCCGCCGAGCGCGAACCGGATTCCGAGCATCGAGAAGTAATTCTCCGAGACGGCTTCAGCAGGCAGACGGAACGTCCCGGCCGGCGACTGAATGTTCAGCGGCAGGCGGACATAGGCCGAAAGTCGCTGGAAGGATTTTGCCGAACGACTCAGGTCTTGATAGTCGGGATAGGAGCTGGAAAGGAACTTGCCGGTCGTCTGATCGAAGCCGAAAGCGGTGACGATCTGGTCGGCATCAGGTACCGGGAGTGGGTTTAAAAGCGCGGTCCTGGTCGCATTGAAAACGGTTGTCGCTATCCCAATGCCAAGGGCCAGGCTGAGAGCGACGCCGATAGTGAAGGCGCGATTGCGACCGAGAATGCGAAGTGCAAACCGGAAGTCGTGCCACATAAGCAATCCCTAAGTGGTCGTTCCACGAATACGATGATGTTCCGAGCAGCGGGCACGATTTGTTTGTGGTTTCCGCCTTCTTCAGGCGGGCTTTCTGCAAACGAGATTCTGCTAAGGCGTAGCTCTGAACGGCCCGCCTGAAGGCCGAACTACAAATCGCGCCCGCTGCTCGGTTCGATGCTTGAGGGCTGATCCTTACATCTGCGAGGAATCAAGACCTGTCCTCCTCATCCTCATCTTCCTCATCCTCATCGGAGTCGTCCAGATCTCCAGCGTAGTCGTCGAATTCCTCGTCGAACTCGTGAGAGTCGTCCGCTTCGTCGCCAACCCAGAGGCTACCCTCAAAGTCTTCGAGCAGTTTCCGGTTAACGGCGTTCGAATCAAATCCGGCGGGGTTGAACGGGTACCCCAGCCACTCTTCCAGCTCACGATGACGCGGATTCTCCGGCTGGCCCAGAGCCCTGATCAGCTCCTGGCAGGATGCAGCACCGCCTTTCCCTTCGGGCGGGCACGCCCTTTCTCCTCCGGTACAAATCGGGTGGTCGTGCACGCGCGGGGAGACCCGCCTGCTCTCAACCCGGACTTCATGCTCCCACCGTTCGTCCGGCCGATAGATGTAGACAAACACGTCGTCATCGCCCAGCGCCTCCGCGAGTGTATAGTCCTCGTCATCGAGGATGGTCTCGTCCCCATTCGGGACAATCCCGTACTTCTTCTCGCCGACTTCGAACCAGTGGTCCTGCTCCGCCTGCCAGCCAAAGGCGATCTGAATGGCCATGTGGAGGTCGAAAAGCCCGGCATCGGCGGAAACGACGAGGCGCCGCCAAACCGGCGGATCGATCCCACGCAACGTGACTTTGAGTTGCAGCTCCTCTGACTCCGCCGGTTCCAGGCGCTCGATCACTCGCCTGCGAGGAGTTGAGCTTGCAATTCTGCGGCTCATGTCCTTGATTTCGTCGGCCAACTGCTCGGCGTGCGCCAGGAGGGCGCGGTCAGGAGATTGCGGGCCGGGGTGAGCAAAGTTCATGGAACTGAGCAAGTCGAACGCGTTCGCCAGCAAGAGGGATGACGGCCGAAAGCGCTCTTCGTCTTCCGGCTCGGTCAGAGAACCTATATCCGCCCACTCGGAAGTCGCCTTCCGGTATTGGTCGATCGCTTCCAGGACGATCGCGCGGCACTTCCCGCTATGGTGATCGGCAGTCCGGCTGTATCCGGCCCGAACCTCCTTCCAGAGCTGTCCCACCAGTCTTCGGTAAGTTGAAGCCTGCACTTCGTCATAGAAGTCGAGCGAATCCGAGGACATCTTACAACGCTCCAGAACGCGATTAAGGTCCTGCTCTCCGGCATAGAGCGCATCGCGCATGTACGCCTCGAGGACGCTCTCGTTAACCGGAGTCCTCAGATCTTCGAGGATCTCCTCCAAGGACCCGCAGTCTCCGACCGACACGGGGAGGCGGCGCCGGTCGATCACCTCGGCCCAGGCTTCAAATGACCGTCCCTTGGGCCAGATGATGTTCAGGCTTTCCTCCTGGCGCAGCTCGAGATTCGGGTTGGAGTGAAGGTAAGAAGTCACGCTCGCGGAGGCATCCTCGAGCAACTCCCGCCCCCCAAGGAAGTAGGCCCAAGCGATCTGGTTGTAGAGGACGGTGCTGAAGCCGAGCAGGGGAAACACGCTCTCGAGAGCCCGGTCGAACTTTGCGAACCATCGTTGTTCCTTGTCTTTCGCCTGTCCCATTTCCGTTCGCGGCTCGTAAGCCACCTCGTACCGCGGCGGATCAAAGCTGAGCACCGTGAAAATGAGCGCGTCACCCTCCTTCAGACTGCGCTTTCGGTACAATTCCTCGGCATCGAAAACCGTCAAGCGCATACAAGCTTCCAGACTCGGCTGAGCAACCAGTCGAGAGGCGCTTTCCGGATCGGACATCAGTAGTGTCTCCATCATGATCTGGGGGCCGAGCAGAAAGAAGTAGCGCTGATACCGTTCGAGAGTCCAGCTGATTTTCTTTCGCCTGAGCTCCCGGCCACCGGGGAGATAAAGGTGGCATTCGGACGCGTCCGCGCCATAAGGCGCGAAAGGGATAAGACGGTGTCCCAGGATCAACGCTCCGGCCTCGATTTCCTCGGGCGTCGGGTCCACCCTGAATCGACCGCCGCGGAAGTAGACGCTCCGGGGAACGTAGACATCACGTTTCTCGTCGTGGAAGACCCCGGGGTGCATATCCAGAAGGGCTCTGGCCGCCTGATCCAGCTCAGGCGGATCAGTCCGAATCCGGGCTCGGGCACATTTCACGAGCTCGTCCGTTCGAAACTCCCGCTTAGCATCGCGAATGAACCGGTCTACGGCTTCCCGAAACGATTGCTTCTGTTTTTTTGACACCGAAACCCTCTCTCTCCGAGGATGGTGCCAGAGTCCGGAGATTTAGGGAAGGGCCTTCTGAGGGAGATGAGAAAAAGAGGCCGGAAGCCGCGGCGAGGGTGATGAAAAGAAGCGCTACAGAGCCGCAAGCGGAGCGTCTTTTGCGGAGCGCGTCGGGTTGGTACAGCCTCGATGGAGGATCCGCCTCCCGACTCGTTCGTAATTCCGCCTTCAGGCGGGCTTCTCAAAGCTAAACCGTTGCAGAATGTACGTTTGCTACAACCTGCCTGGAGGTGTAACTCCAAACGGACGGCGGAACACTGCTCGTCCGAGGACCTTTTTAAACACCCTCGCTGCATGCGCGGCTTCGTAGCGCGACGTCAGTTACAGAACCCGCGCGACGTATGCTCCTGGTCTCAGCTCGTCGCGTGCTGATAGAGTTTGTTCGCCATCTCCAGTATTTCCTCCGGCTGGTACTCCGGAGCAAAGGAGCTAGCGATACCGGCCAGCTGAGCCAGGTTACCTCCGGCAGGCGGACCGTCTACAACCTCTAGAGGCCGGTTGTCCTCGGGGTGATTGCCACTCCAGATTCTGGCCATATCCCGATAGTCGTTCGGGCTGAATCGATACAGCCTGCGGTGGGAGCCCTGGGCCTCGAATTTGCGCGCTTCCGCAAAATGCGAATTCGGTATTTTGGGAATGGGCAGCATCTTCTTCATGTCGACGCCGGTGAGGGTCTCAAGCGCCTTCGCGTAAGCCAGAGCATGGACGCCGCCTCGGACGAAAAGGTAGCCGAGCATTTCCCGCGCGGCCGGGTTCTTGGTCATTTCGTACACCCGAAGCTTGTTCGTCCTTGCGCCGTTTTCGAGAAAGAAGTTGTGAAGGAGGTCCAGAATCAGGTTTCCGCTCGAGTAGACATAGTCACCGCGCCAGGGCTGGCCCAGGCTGTTTCCGACCAAAGTCGCCTGGCCCGTGGCGATAAAATGATGAGGGTTGTAACCGGCCGGCAGGTTTCCAAATGGGGAATCGGCCGGGTTCGTGGAGTCAAACTCCCGGCGTGGCCCGTTGAGAAGCGAATTGATCGAAGCGCTGACCAGCTCGATGTGCCCCAGTTCTTCCGTGGCGATGTTGGCGATCAACTCGTAATAAGGTCTGAGGCTTTCGCGATTGCGAAAGTTGAACGACTGATACATGTAGTTCATCAGTGTGCTCATTTCGCCGAATCGCCCACCCAGCAGTTCCTGAACGTTGGCCGCAGCTTGCGGATCGGGTTCCGGCGACTGCGGCAGCTCGATCTGCAGTTTGTCTATTCTCAGAAACATCGTCTGTCTCCTCTCTTGTTGATGGTTGTTTCTGCCTTCAGACTAGCCGTTTGGCTCAAGTCGGTTAAGCAGCGGGTGACAATTCCTCGCATAGTTGTTATCTATGGATAATGCAGATCCATCAATTGCGCTATTTTTCGGCCGTGGCTCGGAAGCGGAGCTTCACCCGGGCAGCCGAGCAGGAGGGAGTCACCCAGGCGACTTTGTCACAGCAGATCGCAAAACTGGAAAAGGACCTCGGGGTCGCCTTGTTTGAGCGCACAGGCCGTTGCGTCGGGCTGACTCGCGCCGGCCAGGCGCTGCTGCCGTATGCCACGAGCATCCTGCGGCAGCTTGCGGACGCGCGGCAATCGGTCGAGTGCTCGCGCCTGGACGAGGCCGGGCGTCTGACTATCGGTTGCATCGTGTCCTTTCGGCAGAGCTGCAATGCCCCGCCCGGCGCGTTTTTTTTCGGGCGGAGCTG
>JBHGBF010000261.1:0-9030 GCA_041946865.1 Acidobacteriota bacterium
TGAAAATTGAAGCTCTGACACCGATTCCCGCCTTCGAGACTTTCTCGGGGACTGCTGATATTTACATCTATTTCATCGAACGAGGCATTAAGCTGCTCAAGCCGGGTGGAAGGCTGGGTTTCATAACGTCCGGCACTTTCGCCCGGGCCAATTTTGCGTCAGCCTTCCGAGTATGGCTGCCACATCACGCTCGCTTTGAAAAGCTCCTCAACTTTGGCGAGAACCAGCCGTTTGCGGACGCCGAGATGGTCTACCCGACGATTTCAATTCTGATCAAGGGAACTGCGCTGCGGACCTTCCGATCTCTGTTTGTGCACGGAACAATCCCGGAAGGGCTGGAGGCGGCAATGTCAGAGCGGGGTATCGATTGTCATGATTCGGCTCTCGAACAACGGGAATGGACTTTCCAGCCCACACGGGTCCTTTCGTTGGCCCAGATGCTCCTGGATCGGGGACATCCTCTATCTGGACTAAAGTGGGCCAGGATTTATCGCGGCGTTTTGACGGGGCTGAACGAAGCGTTCGTGATCGACGACCAGACGAGGGCGCTCTTGGTAAACGAGGATCCAAACTCGGCCCGGGCGCTGATGAAGCTTATAGATGGCGAAGACTTACGGCCATGGTATCACGAAGATCGAAACAAGTGGCTCATCTTCACCAGGCGTGGGGTCCGGCTCGACGACTATCCGAGCGTGAAGGCGCATCTCGAGAAGTTTCGTGAGCGTTTAGAGCCAAGGCCCAAGGACTGGGATGAGACGGACGTGTGGCAAGGACGGAAGCCGGGGGCCTACCAGTGGTACGAGATTCAAGATTCGGTGGATTACCACGAAGTGTTTGGCTGTCCTAAGGTTTTCTGGCCAGATATAGCGAAACTCCCAAGGTTTTCGCTAGACGAAGGAAAGACCTTTGGGAGCAACACGGTTTACATCCTTCCATTGGAACCTGGTACAGAATGGATTCTCGCCATACTCCAGTCACGTTGCAGCTGGTTCTCTTTGTCTCAAATATCCACCCCCTTGCGCTTGCGCGGCGGCCTTTGGCAATACCGCTGCTTCCGCCAGTTTGTCGAACGGCTGCCGATTCCACACGTGACAGACGATGACAGGCGCGCACTAACCGATTTGGTCTTGCGCGCAACCGAGATCGCGCAAGAACGTTGTAGCCTGCATGACGTCGTTCGCAACCGGATACTTATCGATCTCGGCGGACAAACGGACGTGACTGGGCTTAATCAGAGGCTGAGCGCTTGGTACACTCTGCCACCCGACGCATTCCGGAAAGAGGTCAAGAATCACTTCAAGAGAAATGTTCCGCTGAAGGAGGGGACCGAGTGGGAGGAAGCACTAATGGGATGGCAAGGTTCACACGTTCGAATGACCGAGCAGTTGATCGAAGTTGAGGTCGAGGTGAATGATCGGGTCTACAGACTTTTCGGATTGTCTGCTCCTGATGTCCGTCTACTTGAAGATCATATGAGGGAGGCGCACCTCTACTACCCGTTCGGCGAGGTTTAGCGTGACCGAGGCAGCCAGGCTCCTTCCCGAAAGAATCGACGAGTCGTATGTGCCCTTGAACCGGCGCGAATTGGCAGGCAAGATTGCTTCCGAACCTTGGCTCTGGCAGTCCGGTTTCATGGACGCCTCGCAAATGGCGACCTTCTCGAAAGAACGAGGCGCTCCCTTCGACTCACGGGCGATTCTCTGGCTCTGGCGCCTCGGTTTGTTCCCGGCTGATTACGTGGTGGCGGACTCGAGGCCTTTATTGAAAGGTTTCGAAAGATGCGACGCTGCGTATTATCCCTCGGTCTACGCGGACCTGCGCCCAATCGTTACTCGTAAGACTGGACTTGCTGGTGTGACGGGGCGACGCATCAAGATACCGAAGGGTCTGAGACCGTTTTTCCATCCCTTCCGCTACGTGCTTCTCGTTTTCCTCGACAGAGTCCTCGATACCCACATTGTCAGGACGCAGTTCCTGTACTCGGCAGACGGCTTCCGGCGCTTGATTGATGACCACACATAGAATTCATGGCGACATGGACTGGCTCAGACTCGTTCATCTCTCAGCTTCGAGAGGCGGAGGCTATCGTCCGCACCGCTATTGCCCTGGAACCCTGTGTCTACGCGCGAATCTCTGGTCGGCGCAGCTATCCCGTCTTTCTCGGCGAAGAACAGTACCGGGAGTCCTGTCGACGGTATTCGGTCGAGCTCTATCCGCGTCTCAGCGAGGGTCTACTGGGCGGACTGGAACGTATTCGAGGCGAGCTCTGCGAGCGCGCCGAGGATCTGGACAACAATAGGCGGCTCCATACCGTGATCCGCTTGTCGAGTATCGAGTTGCGCGAGAAACTCAAGGGGAAGATCGGTGGAGCAGTCTTACTTAAGACCATGGCAGAAATTCTCCGCCGTTGCTGCGAAGAAGCCTTTGAGAAAGAACTGCCGGAAGAGGATGAATGGAATTACGGGATCTGGATGAGTCGCGGCTTGAAGAAGGAGTTGTACGGCTCAAACCGACTGCTGGACGGCGACCGTAAAGTAGTCAGAGAATTCCTTCGCGACCTTCGCCTCGACTACGGCACTCGGCTGAGATGGTATGTGGAGGGAGCCACTGAGTTCGCCTGTCTGGATGAAATGCTGCGCCTGCTCAGCATCTCATTCGTTGATCTCGTGAATTTGCGCGGTCGCGTGACCGAAAAACATGGCAAGGGAGTCGCAATTCGTGACAGTTTGAGGGCGGATATCAAGAACGGGATCTTCAGCTTTGTCTCCATCGATGGTGATAGAAGCGAGAACGTTTCTGCCGTTAAGAAGGCTGCGGAAGACGGTGAGATTTGTGGTCAGTTCTTTATCAGTAATCCGGATTTCGAGTTCCAGAATTTCGCACCATCTGAACTTGAAGAGATTGTGTGGGCCCTGGCCGTTGAGAGAGGAATTCCGGACGCGTCGTTTCGCATGGTTCTGCGTGAGGCATTTCGCGGGGCAGATAGCGCATCCGCGCTGCAGAAACAGGTAAGGAAGGCTCTGCCTGATGCCATTTTTGACTTTGACAAAGGGACGGAGTGGGGCGGACGCCTCGCACGTTTCGCTCTCGCAAATCGCAAGAGAGCGGACAATGGCGAGGAAAGGCCGGTAGTCAGGGCCTTCCTCGCGGCAATCCGTACTTGTATTTACAGTCATCATGACGGTCTGAACAATACGAGGATCGACCCCGCGACCGGAGGGTGGGTACGGACCGACGAGCCTGATCAGGACCCATAACCCAAGGCCCCAAGACGGCTTGTGACCTTCTTCTTGAAGAATCCTTGTAGCGCCGTCTGGAGTACACGATTTCTTATGTCGAGAAGAAAGGCGGAGGCGGCCCTTCGACAGATTCTGAGGGACTTCAGCCCGGCGACCAGTGAGGATTGGAAAATCGCTGAGGCCAAGTGCTTGCCAGTCGAGTTCGACAAGACCGAACTCCTGTCCTACATGACCTTCTTTTCGCTAGTTCTGGTCGTCGGATGCACATACGCGGACAGGCCCATGGAGAAGACGTCATGGGCCATTCTGGTTCGCTTCCGGGGCGTATTATTCGACATCGAACTGGGGAAGTTCGGGCTTCGAATAAAGAGCGAAAAGCCCGCGGATCGGCAGATTACCGAGGAACTCGTGGCGAAGCTCCGGCGCTCAATGCCGCTAATGGACGTTCTGCTTGATCCTGTAATTGCAGGCCAAGTACAGAACGGGGCTATTTCGCTACCGAACTATTACCACGTACTGCTCCAACGGTACGAGTTCTTCCGCGACCTTGCGATCGCGTCGTTCAACAAACCCGTCCCCCCTTTTCCCTTACAGGAGTGCAAGTCTGGCAAAGCGGTTCCATGGGATTTGTACCTCCCGGATCGGGAAGGTTTCTATTACGGCAGCGCAGCCATCGACTCCTTTTTTAGCTGGCTGGAGCACCTGCTTCTACTTGTGTTGCCCTTCGTCTGTCAGCGTGACGTTCCGCTGCTCATGAGGCTGATGGCAAGTTCGTGGGATCGCAGGCTGCGCGTCGTCTGGGATTTGAAAACAGACAGGAAGGCAAAATGTCTTTACGACTCCTTGAAGGCAGTCAAAGAACGGTTCCGCAATTCGGTCGCGCATGGTTACCTTGAAAAAGGTAGTCGTTCCTTCCAAGTGCACGTACCCGGATATGGCGCGGTTCCGGCCAGCCTCTCCGGTTTCACTAGGACTATTCACTACTCAGTCTTTCCGCTTCCCGCGGCCTCTTTCACCGAAGTGATCAGCCTGTTTGACGCAGTCTCCAGGTACCTCGAAGAAGGTCCATCCCACTTCGGTTTTCTCTACGCCGAGTCCGGTTTGCCCGTGCATTTTGATGAGAGAAGCTGTCGCCAATATTCGGAAGCAATGACCTCCCACGAACAGTTCCAGCGCTTTCTGGACAGGGAGAGTTATTTTCAAGCGCAAGCGACCAACATGGACTGGTGATCGAGGCGATGCGGACGCCGCCGTCTGACTTTCTACCAACTCCCGGCTTCGACAACGGTTATGGCGGACGCTCATCACCCGGGTGACTTACTTGGTTGTCGGTGCTGAATCGTCGAGTTGTGCCACCCACCTAGCTGCTTCCGAAAGCAACTCGACCGGATCCGCGTGTGACCAATCCACGTCCTGCGGATGTCTCGGTGGGGTAGTGGGAGGCAGCCAATAACCGCCATAGAAGTCCGAGGCGACAATCGTCACTTGATCTCCTGGCTTCAGCCTCTTCCCTGTTTGGAGGGCTGAGACGATCTGGTCCGCTAACGAGAAGCATTGTCGGATCCTGGCCGTATCCGCCTGAGCATCCGAATAGATTCCTCCCCAGCCGATATGAAGGAACATTCTCAGACAGCCGTTGACGAGGAAATACTGAACTGCGTAGGAATTGGCTCCGTGCCCGGAATGCGCGATCACCGCGTAGTCCTCCAAATCCGCTTCGAAGACCTCGCTCACATAATGACGCAGGTTGTAGGGAGACGTGTCCAGATCGCGGGTTGAGAAAAGCCAATTCCCCCGCTCTTTCAGCCGCGCGGCCAACTCTCGGGGGACGTCTGGAAAGGCCAAGCCTGCACCGAGGAACAGCCGTTTCGCTTTTTCGACGTCAGTCATCGGTGAACCTAGCCCTCTCACCGGTACTCCCGCAATTTTGGCCTCGATCAGATCTCCTCCTTTGAGTCCGATCCTGACCTCCTCACTCAGGAATCTCTCTCCCCTGGCCCACTTAAGCTCAAGGCTGCGATACGGCTCCTTCCGTTGAAGTCGGCATATGACCAGGTAGACTTCCAACCGGGTGTTTCCAATCAAGCCAGCCAGCTTTGTTAGGTCGTTGATGTAATGACCACTCTCCTCTTCTCTGGGGGCAAATATCTGGTAGATGAGCGCGCGCGACGTCGCGGGAGGATGACAAGCCGATGCAGCCCTGTGCACTAACTGGTAAGGCAAATCCAACACCCGGTCGACGCTTAGCTCGCTCCCTGCTCCCGTGTTAATGAGATCAATCCACCCGCTCAGGACCTCAGTTCGGTTAGTCGTCGCCGGAGAGCCAAGCCAATCCTTCACTTCCTCATACCGCGGCTCGGTATGTTTCGCCTCAATCGCTACTACGGCTTGATCGGACAGGATCATCAAGTCGGTGTGAGACGGTTTCCCACTGCCTCGTTGCACTGGGACTTGGTGCTCAAAGTCCAGTGTGACCTGGTCAGGGAAGCTAATGCCCGTCCACTGCGACAAGGCATCAAGCGCACGTTCGGGGTCCCGCCAAAAAGCGAGAAGCGGGACAGTTGACCGTCGGGGAGAAGCCAAATCTGACCGGCTATATCGATCTACTAACTCTTCAAAGTTGCGCACGACTGAACCAGAGTGTGACCACGTCACTGTTCTCATTTTTTCCTCCCGCCTCAGATTCTACTTTGCGCGCCTGTTTGTGTTTAGAGGAAATCAGGGGACAATAGACCGGACTCTTTCCAAGCACGTGTGCAGCTGAGGGCTAGTAGTGGCTACCCTGGAAACGAGGACAAGCCGGGAACCCACCGCTCAACCATTCAAGGCCCGACCTTGCGAGCAAAAGACGGAGTCGATGTAGGCTGGGTTGAATCGACCAGAAGTGTGCCCCCGGCCGGGTGGCCGGGGGCTTGCCTGGGGATCAAGTGGCGTTGGAGAACTGCGCCACTTTCTTGGCGGGTATCTTGATGGGCTTTCCGGTACAGACCGTGACGACGCCGTTCAGCACGTCGCTGATCAGCGAGGTGAACCCATCCAGGTTCATCTCGTAACCGAAGACGCTGAGAAGCATCAACATCAGGGCGGTCCGGGCCCAGTTCTTTCTGAACAACAAGGTGACCTCCTTATATGGAAAGCCGCCACAGCGGGGAGCAGAAGCCTGTCCGAAGCAAAGCGTGAGAAGGCTTCACAGCTGTGGCAGCGACTGATTGGGGGAATAGCCAGACAGGCTCGGAGAACGGCGGTGACAAACACGCGTGCGAAGTAGAATTCCACGCTGTCTGCTACCAACCGGGGGGACCGAGGAAAACGCACGGAGTCAGCCAATTTGCAGTAGATTCTCGCGCCTCTCGAGACCACCCGGATGAGCCCGTCCAAGCCCGTGTAAGAGCCGAAGACGATCAGGAACAGGACCATCACAGTCGTCCTGACCGACTTCGTCCTGAAAACCAAGACGACCTCCTCTATATGAAAAGCCGCCGTCGCCCAACCGCAGGACCCTGAAATCGTTCGGACAGGATCCACAGCGACGGCGGCGACCTGATGCGGCAGGAAACAACTGTCATCCTGCCGACGACGGCCGGAAAAGCAAACATCCGCCGGCCGCTACGTGCCATCAAACGAAGCCATCTTTATCCGGCCGTTCAGAAAAGTCGATGGTCACGGTGACGCCGAATGACGCAGGCGAGACGACACGTGGTTCACACAGAGCAGTTGCTGAGGCCTGAGGCCGAGGATCTCGCCGCAGGACGGGCGCGCGAACCGGCTACTCTTGACGAGCCTGTCGGGGGGCGGGGTCGTTCGGACCTTCATAGGAGATGCGCAGGGTGACCTCGGACGCAGCCGCTTCCCGAAGGATACGGACTACCTTGCCTTCAAATCCGGCCTGGATTTCCGATTCCCTGTGAGTGATGTCTCGGCGCTCGGCTGCTTCGAGCGCGACTGACTGCAGTCGGCCGGAAGTTTCCACGCGTCGGCTCAGCAACAGACGGCGCCTGGAGCCGAGATCAGCGATACGCAGCTTTCTCTCCTTCAGCGCTTCCTCGATTTTGTCAGTCTCCCTGCTCAGCAAGGTCTGGGACTGTATCGTTCGCAGCTGCATCTCCAGCTCGGCTCGCTCGCCTTCCCGCAACCCCAGTTCCTGTTCCGTGCCGTTCAGCTGGAGCTCGATTTGCTCCAGATCCGCTTCTAATCGCTCGGTGTCGGCTGCCAACTGCAGTTCAAGGGTTCGGAGCTGCTTCGAGACGTCCTGGCGGGCAATGACCTGACCAGGCGTCACGTGAAGTCCCTCGGCTATCAGGATCTGATCGTCAGGCTGCAAGCGGAGTTCGACCAGACGCACAGCTTTCGGTTGGGAGTCGGAAAACAGATCCGGAAGCCCGGCCGGCAGATCGTGGAGCTTCGCCAACACCGTCCCCTCACGAATCACCAGGTTGCCGATCCCCTGTTCTTCGATGTCGTGGTACTCGGCATGCTCGAGCCTGATTTTGTCGAGTCGCAATGCCACGGAATCGAACCGGTCCCGGTGGACGGCCAGAGGCGATAGTTTCGCTGGCGTCAGGTACCCGTAATAGAGGACCCGGGTGGCGCCGGGGAAACGCGGAAGTTCACTCCTTGAAATCCGTCGAAACCGAATAGATGTCACCGAAGGCCTGATGGAGAGAAAACGTGAACCCGTCCCGAGCGAGTGGATAGCAAGCGAGGCTGGCGACCAGACAAACGGTCATGAACCAATAGTCTCCCCGTCCGGCGGAGACAATCCGGTACCTCTCATTTCCGAAGAAGACTCCCCGGATCCGGGCGGGCCAGAAGAGGTCGACGCCCGTCTTGTTGAAGGTGTCGACCAGGATGTGCGAAGCAAAGCCAAGCGTCAGAAACCAGGCGTACTGCGCGGACGGAACGCTAAGCCAGGCCCGGAGCGCCCAGCCAATCCCGAAAGCCAGGAGGCCAAAGAGCAGGATGCCCGGCAGACTGTGTGTCAGCGTCCGGTGTCCGATCTTCCGATTGATCCAGGAGGCGATCGGGAAGAACGGCCGCCCGATCGCCGAGGTGGGCAGGTCAATATCCGGCAGGAGAGACCCTGCGGCTGTCGCCACTACACCTTGAATGGTCGGTGGGCATTCAATGACGGAGCAGCCGATCAGGTAAATGAGGGCGGCGCTCGCCAGGTGAGAAGAGCTGGTCATGATCGTCGATTGGCCTTTCTGACAAGCATCGAAAGGAAGATAAAAACCACCATGCCGACCGCGCCGATGATGTAAGCGTCACGGTCGCCGAGGCCTCGGCCGACATAGCGATGGATCGAGAAGAGAAGCGCACCGGCCAGGACGACCCAGGAGACCGCGAAATAGCGAACACCCTGCTCGCTCGCCATGGCCCGGATCGCCTGGCTGTCAATGTACTTCTCAAGGGAGTGATCGGCCAGGAGGTCTTTGATCGCCCGCGGGTTTCCCTGGCTTTTGCGCCAGAGCTCCCGGCGGTACCAGGCGATATCCGATACGGCAAAGGGCGCCGCCGCGAAGCAGCGGTCAATCAACTCCTCGGATTCTGCCTGAGAGAATTCTCTCAGTTCGACTTTCGCCGGCACCCGGTCGAGGATCGGTTTCAGCTTGGTGTTCGTGGGGTCCGATGTCGCCAGGATTACCGTGGCCACGTCGAAAAACTGGTGAAACCAAGCAAGCTCGGTCGGGGTGGCCCGGTCGAACTGATCACAGATCAGAATCGCCTGCCGGCCCTTCAGGCTCAGGACCAACGCTTCCGCCAGGACCTTTACGGTCAGGGCTCGGACTTT
>JBHGBF010000262.1:0-7809 GCA_041946865.1 Acidobacteriota bacterium
TGCGCAAGGGGCATGATGAACTCCAAAAGCGCCTGCCGCTTCGCTCGCAGAAAACTGAGGGGTTACCAACCCTGACCTATTCCTGTTGCGACCCTCCCGACTTGGGTGGTTTAATAGCAATTTCCAGAACGCCGCATCGGGGTCTTCATGTCCGAGAATCCAAGCCGAGAAGAGCTTTTGCAGCTTAACGAAGCGCTTTGCCGGGAAACCGAGGAGCGAAAGCGCATTGAAGGCATTTTGAAACAGAGTGAGGAAAGGCTTGCGACTGTTCAACGAATCGCTCATCTGGGCAATTGGGACTGGAATATCCTGACCAATGAACTGTGCTGGTCCGAGGAGATTTACCGAATCTTCGGGCTGGAATCGGAGAGTACTCCCACTACGTACGAAGCGTTCCTTTGCGCCGTGCATCCGGACGATCGCGAGTTTGTCAAAGAATCGGTGCGCCGGGCGTTGTACGAAGGGGAAACCTACCACATCGACCATCGCATTGTCCTCCCGTCGAGTGAAATCCGCATCGTTCACGAACACGGCGAAGTGACTTACGACGAGGGCGGCAAGCCGGTTCGAATGCTCGGCACGGTCCAGGATGTGACGGATAGCACGCAGGCCGAAGAGGCAATCAAAACCAGCGAGCAGCTGTTGCGCAGCATACTGCAGGCGCTCCCCGTAGGGGTTTGGCTCTTGGATGAAAACGGGCGCGTTTTGAGCGGAAATCCGGCGCGATTGAAGATCTGGGGTGGCGCGAAAGACGTCAACCTCGACGAGTTCGATTATTACAAAGGCTGGTGGCCGGACACGGGCAAAAGGCTGAAGTCGAGGGACTGGCCTGCCGCTCGCGCCATCACCAAAGGAGAAACCGTGCTCGGAGAGGTCGTCGAAATAGAATCCTTCGACGGGCAGCGCAAGACCATCAGCAACTCCGCCGTGCCGGTGTCAGGTCCGGATGGGCGCGTTCGCGGCGCCGTAGTCGTGGCGGAAGACATCAGCGAGCGCGCGAGCTTTCAGAAGGCTCTCAGGTATAGTAACAAGCTTCTGGAGGCTTCCCGGAAGGAACTGCGGACTCTCACCGCGCATTTGGACCAGGAGGTCGAGGAGGAACGCAAACTGATCGCACAGGAACTGCACGACCAGCTGGGCCAGAGCCTTATTGCCTCGAAAATCGCTCTCAACATGCTGAGTCTGGACAAACCGGAACATGATCAGTTGCGCGAGCAGATTGGAGAGGTGATCAAGCTTATCGACCAGACGATACAGTCGGTCAGGCGTATAGCCCTCGGCCTTCGTCCCTTCGTCCTCGATCACCTCGGGCTCGTCGCGGCGATTGAATCGGAGTTACACAAATTCGAAGAGCGGACCGGCATTTCCTGGGTATCCTATCTGCCTCAGACCGAATCGATTCAACTTGCCCCGGTGATGTCCATGAACCTGTTCCGGATCTTCGAGGAGGCCCTTTCCAATATTCAAAAGCACGCGGGTGCGACTCAGGTCATTGTTCGGCTGGAATCACGAGGAGGACGGCTGCTCCTCGAAGTCCACGACAACGGGAAGGGAATCGACGATGCCCGTATCCTGGCGTCTGACTCACTGGGAATTGCCGGGATGCGAGAGCGCGTCGGCCGTATGGGCGGCGACCTGTGCATCGAGAGGAATGACTGCGGCGGGACCTCAGTCATCGTAAGCGTGCCTCTGGCCGGGCCGGGCGACACGGTGACAGGCTGACAACGTCCCGCCTTTTTACCTCACCTCGTCAAACCTCACAGCATCTTGAAGAAATCATTCCCCTTGTCGTCGACCAGGATGAAGGCTGGAAAATTCTCGACTTCAATCTCCCAGACGGCTTCCATGCCCAGTTCAGGGTAATCGAGGACTTTGACAGACCGAATATTCTCTTTTGCCAGAATCGCAGCCGGCCCGCCGATGCTCCCGAGATAGAAGCCGCCGTGCTTTTTGCAGGCTTCCGTAACCTCGGCAGAGCGGTTGCCCTTGGCGATCATCACCATTGAGCCGCCGTGAGACTGGAAAAGGTCCACGTAAGGATCCATGCGTCCGGCGGTTGTCGGGCCGAATGATCCGGAGGGCATCCCTTTCGGCGTCTTCGCCGGTCCTGCGTAATAGACCGGGTGCTGTCTGAAGTATTCCGGAAGTCCCTCTCCTCGGTCGAGCCTGTCTTTCAGCCTGGCGTGAGCAATATCTCGTGCGACTACCATGCGTCCGGAAAGCGAGAGTCGCGTTCTGACCGGGTGTCGGCTCAGTTGTCCCAGGATCTCGGCCATGGGGCGGTTCAGGTCGATCTTGACTGGAGGAGTTGCCCGCTCTTCTCCGACGTCGAGGAGCCATCTGGCGGGGTTTTCGTCCAGCTGCTCGAGCCAGATGCCTTGGCGGTCGATCTTTGCCTTGATATTGCGGTCGGCCGAGCACGATACACCGAGGCCAACGGGGCAAGAGGCGCCATGACGGGGCAGACGGATAACACGGACATCATGCGCGAAGTATTTCCCCCCGAATTGGGCGCCGAATCCGGCAGCGTAGGCCTGGCCGAGCAGCTCTTGTTCGAGATCCACGTCACGAAAGGCCCGGCCCAGCTCGTTGCCGCTTGTCGGAAGGGTGTCCAGATATCCAGTTGAGGCGAGCTTCACCGTTTTCAGGCAGGCTTCCGCGCTGGTCCCGCCGATGACGCAAGCCAGGTGGTAGGGAGGGCACGCAGCCGTCCCCAGTGACTTCATTCTCTCGACAAGAAAAGACTTGAGGCTCGCCCGATTCAGGAGCGCCTTGGTCTGCTGAAACAGAAACGTCTTATTGGCTGATCCACCCCCCTTGGCTATGAACAGAAACCGATAGTCACAGCCGGGCGTAGCGAAAATGTCAATCTGAGCCGGCAGATTGCAGCCGGAATTCTTCTCCTCGTACATCGTCAGCGGAACAACCTGCGAGTACCGAAGATTTTCCTGGGTATAGGTCTGGAAAATACCAGCGCTCAGGGCTTCGTAATCGTCGCTTCCGGTAAGGACGAACTGGCCCTTCTTGGCAAAGACAATCGCTGTCCCGGTGTCCTGGCAGTAAGGAAGTTGTCCGTCGGCGGAGATGACTGCGTTCTTCAGGAGGGTCCGGGCCACGAATCGGTCGTTGTCGGATGCCTCAGGGTCCTTCAGTATCCTGGCCACCTGCTCGTTGTGCGCGGCGCGGAGGAAGAAAGAAACGTCGCGCATCGCTTGCCTGGCAAGTAACGTGAGCCCTTCCGGCCGAACGACCAGAAAGTGGTGCCTGCCCAGCTGCTCCATGGACGTAAATTCCCCGGAAAGGAACTTGTACTCTGTCTTGTCTTCCGTAAGAGGGAACGGATCCTGATACTTGAATTGAATCATAGCGGCTCGATTATAACCTTTGAGCCGACTTCCGGCCCCGCAATCGCTTAGCGAAGCCTTTAACCAGGTATGAGGGCAAAAGTCGCTGATTCCGAAACACATTTTCGGGGCCGCTGAGCGCCGTTCGCGGTTCACACGTCTTTTACGCTAAACTGGGCGAGCGTGAAGAGGGTCGATGCGGTGGTGATCGGGGGAGGACCGGCGGGCGCGACGGCGGCGTTTGTTTTGGCAAAGGCCGGCATGTCGGTTGTTGTCCTCGACACCGCGGTCTTCCCCAGGGAGAAGCTCTGCGGCGGGCTGCTCAGCCGACGAGCCGAGAAAACCTACAGCCACATCTTCAAGACGCCTTGGGACGGCGTGCTTGACTGCACCTGCCTGGGCGCGCTCTTCTTCGACAGGTACCGCCCGATTCAATCTGTCGAGCACCGCCAGCCCATCCATTTCACCTCCAGATCCGCTTTTGACGCTCACCTGCTCTCCCTTGCCCGAAAAGCAGGAGCAGTCATCAGGGAAGGGACCCGGGCGCAAAGCGTCTGTCCCTCAAGCTCGACCGTGCAGCTGGCCAGCGGGACCATCGAAGCGGATTTCATAATCGGTTGTGACGGAGTCACGAGCCGGGTGGCGGAAACCATCGGCCTGCCGCGCCTGAAGAAAGCGGGACTTGCTGCCGGACTTGAGCTGCACGTGCCGAGGGCGGCGTTTCCCAGGCAGCCGGAAAACCCTGAGATCTATTTCCGGATAGCCAGGTGGGGATACGGCTGGGTTTTCCCCAAGCGTGATTGTCTGACGATTGGTCTGGCAGGTCTCGCCAGAGAAAACCGGAACCTGAGGCAGCTGTTCGTCGACTTTGTCAGGGAACTGAACGGGGGACAGCTTCCTGCCGTGCAGTGGAAAGGGCACCCGATTCCGTTTGGCAACTACCGACCTCGCCCAGGTCTTCGCAACATCTTGCTTGCCGGTGATGCGGCCGGGCTGGTGGAACCGGTGACCGGGGAAGGAATCGCTTTTGCGATGGAAAGCGGCGGACATGCCGGTGAAGCGGTGATAGCAGCTGCGAGCCTGGGTGAACCGGCTGCCGCCCTTTCGCTGTATCTGCCGGACTACTCCCGCATGACTACCCTGTTTCGGCATGCTCGCATCATGCGCAACCTGATTTTTCCAGCCGTAACTCAGCCTGTTTTCCTGCGTCTCCTCGCTCGGAGCAGGTCAGTCGCCGCGCGATACCTGGATCTGGTGGCGGGCGACATTGACTACTCGACCTACGCTCGATGCCTGATCACGGTTCTCATTCGTCACTTATTGGTTTAGTCTTGAATCAGGACGGTTCAACCTCGAACCGGCTGAGGGCGATTTCCTGACTCACCGCGCATTATGGATCCATTTCAACCAGGCCTCTTGGATAGGCTCGTCCCGCCGCCTCGAAAGGTCGCGGTGCTTCGCGCTTCGCGGCTCGGGGATTTCGTTTGCGCGACACCCGCCTTCCGTGCCTTGCGCTCAGCTCTTCCTAAAGCACAGATTGCACTCGTCGGCCTTCCGTTTATCGCGCCGCTTGCCACACGCCTGGCGAGTCTGGATCGCTTCTTTCCTTTTCCCGGCGCCCCCGGAATCGCGGAACAGCTCTTTGATGCCAGGGAACTGGCCGCTTTCCTGAGACGCATGCAGGACGAGGAATTTGACCTGGTGGTTCAGATGCACGGCTCCGGGTTCTTCTCAAATCCCCTCGCTTTGCTTTTCGGCGGTCGCGCCACCGCCGGGTTTGTCCGCCCTGGCGATCCCTCTGGACACCTGGATGCAGCGCTGCCTTACCCGCAAGGTTTGCACGAGGTCAAGAAGAACCTCGCGCTGACGAGCTTCCTAGGCGCCCCTGCGCTGGGTGAAAACCTCGACTATCCCGTCGGGGCAGGTGATCACCGGGCGGCCAGGCAGTTGTTGAAGAGGTCACGGCCTCTGCTGGTTGGAGTTCACGCGCATGCAGAGGCCATGACGAAGAGGTGGGATCCACGGCGCTTCGCACAGGCGGCCTCGCGCCTCGCAGAGCGAGGGGGCGGGACGGTGGTTGTTCTGGGCGTGGGTCGCGAGGAAAACGATTCGCTGATCGAGAACCTCGCTGCGCCCTTCGTGGACTTGCGGGGCTGCACATCCTTGGGCACTCTGGGCGCGGTCATCGCCAGGCTCTCGGTTCTCCTTACGAACGATTCGGGGCCGGCTCATATCGCCTATGCCCTGCAGGTCCCATCGGTCACGGTCTTCGGCAGTACGCTTCCCTCGGAATGGGCCTCGCCTGAGGTTTCGCGGCATGCTGTCGTAGTTCAGCCCATCGAATGCCGGCCCTGCCACCTGGACGCCTGCCCGATCGGATGCCAGTGTCTGGAACAAGTATCGGTCGAGCAGGTCGTCCAGGCGGCCGAGCGCGTCATGGAGACTGAGGGGAGGCACGGAGGGTCATTTATTAATGGAGCCGAGAGTGGCACTTATACCATCTGACGTGAAGAAGATTGCGGTCGTCCGGGCCAACGGCATGGGTGACATGATCTTCGCGATGCCCGCTCTGGTGGCTTTGCGCGCCGCTTATCCCGACGCGGAGATCGTGCTTCTGGCCAAGCAATGGCACGCTGACTTCTTTTGCAGCCGGCCGGGTCCGATTGATCGGGTGATCGCCATCCCGCCTTACCCCGGCGTCGGTGCTTACGAAAATGTGCCCGACGATCGGCCCGATCTGGACGATTTCTTTCAGGCGATGTCCCGGGAACAGTTTGATCTCGCTATTCAGATGCACGGCGGCGGCCGCTACTCCAATCCTTTCGTTCGGCGGCTGGGCGCCAGGTTGACGGCAGGGCTCCGTACCCCGGACGCGATCCCGCTTGACCGCTGGATTCCCTATATTTACTTCCAGCCCGAAATCGTCCGGTACCTTGAAACCGTGTCTCTGGTAGGAGCCCAACCGGTCGGGTTGGAGCCGAAGATCGCGGTGACATGCAACGATTTAGAGGCGAGCTACCGGTCGGTTCCCCCGGATGAGCGACCGCTGGTGGTGCTTCATCCCGGCGCTACCGACGGCCGAAGACGTTGGTCAACCGCGAACTTCGCAGCCGTCGCCAGGTTGCTCAGAGAGCAGGGCCTTCGAGTCGTGGTAACCGGGAGTCCCGAAGAGGATGATCTGATACAGGCGGTCCTCCAGGGTATGAAGACCAACTGCCCGGGGGAAGGCGTATCCAACCTCTCGCTCGAAGGGCTGGTCGGCCTCCTGTCCCGGGCGCAGCTGGTCGTTGCCAACGATTCGGGACCGTTGCATCTGGCTGGCGCCGTCGGGGTCCCAACCGTCGGAATCTACTGGTGCGGAAACGTGATTACCGCTGCGCCCCTGACCCGTGCGCGCCATCGTCCGGTTCTTTCCTGGCGACTGAACTGCCCTTGCTGCAGCCGGAACACGCTCCGCGACCACTGCGATCACCGCGCGTCTTTTGTGGACGACATCCCGGTGGATGAAGTGGTCACCCACTGTTTGGAGCTGTTAAACCGGCCCGCACCCCCGTGCCGTGTCTAAGCCTTTTACTTTGGGTGAGACGGGGAAAAACTGTCCGACCCGGATGTGAACGTAGAAAACTCAACACAGCACGTGGGTGCCGGCGCGATTATTCTTCCCAGCGGGACGTCTTTCTGGTCGGGCGGCCGGAGCTTCCACCATCATGGCTTGCGCGAGGACGCGCTTCGTTCACAGTCAGCGTTCGGCCGTCAACCTCCTTGCCGTTGAACTCGCGTATCGCCCGTTCGCCGGCCTCGCGCGACGCCATCTCCACAAACCCGAAGCCCCGCGATCGGCCAGTCTCCCGGTCTGTTATCAAAATTGCCGATTGAACCTCGCCCGCCTGGCTGAACAGTTGCTGCAGATCCGAATCCGACGTTCGGTACGACAGATTCCCTACGTAAAGCTTCATAGTCATAGGCACTCCTCCTCACCACTCGACACTTCTTTGTAGGAAGCCCTTTGGAACCCGTTATGAAACGTTATGAAAAGTTGAGAGCAGGCCGACAACCGGAGCGACGCTGGGCCAGTTCCAAATACATCTACTTCTCGCAAAAAGGTGGTCCTGATCTCTCAGATCGTATCAAAGCCGTTTTGACCAGGATTCAAGGTCAGTTGACGCAGCCGGAAACGAGATTACGAGAATCATAGCGTACGTGTGAGGGGAACTACAAGGCGCTGCCGGAGCCCCTGATCCCTCGATAACTCAGCAGGCGACGAGAACCGTGCACGCGCTGGAAAGGCCGATGGATAGAGGATCCCGAGAGGAACGAGCACAAAGAGACGAGCGAGCTTCTTGTTCGTTTCGTTCGCGGATGGTGTCGTTAGCGGCAGTGAGGGAGACCAGGTCCGAAGGGGCAGCGCAACATGGCGACGCCGCTTTGCCGTTCCCCTTCAGGGAACGGGCGTACACACCAAATT
>JBHGBF010000263.1:0-11082 GCA_041946865.1 Acidobacteriota bacterium
CAAGATCTTACCTTAGCTCGCTGACATCCCTCTCCCGAAAGAATCGCTCAACTTGGGTCCGAATCTCATCCAACGAGAGGATCGTCCCGGACGCTGTGTCTCCGAAGGAGGCGTTGGCCCTTCTTCGCAAATTGTCGCGCAAAAGAGCAAAGAAGAACCATCCGGACTCGCCACTCACGAGCCGAACACGCAGGGTAGCGACTCTTCGTGTCGGCTCGGGCGCCGACTTTAGAACTCGACTTTGAATGAAGGGTGTCAGAGCTTCAATTTTTCAATTTTCAGTTTTTCAAATCCGCGACGAATGAGGACAAAAACGAAAACTGAAAATTGAAGCTCTGACACCCCCTCCCTCGACAGACTGGTGTTTCCGCACGTCGACCTGTCCCTCTTGCGGCTGGGCGCCGCGCTGGCAGCCGTATCGTTGATGTTGTACGGCCTGATCTGGGACGTGGAGTGAGGTGAAGACATGAAGCTGCTCATCCTGGGGGCCATAGCCGCGGGTTCTTTGACAATTGCGTTGTTCTTCTTGCGCTTCTGGCGGGACACGCGCGACCGCTTCTTCCTATTCTTCGCGGTCGCCTTCGCGGTCGAAGGGCTCAACCGGGTGGCGCTCGGATTGGTCGCCAGCCTGGACGAGGACGTGCCGTTTGTGTACGTGGTGCGGTTTCTTTCCTTTGCGCTCATCCTTGTGGCGATTGCCGACAAGAACCGAAAGCGGGGATGAGGCGAGAGCCGCCGATTGGAGCGCGGGATCAGAGCGGCTCGTATGACTGCGCACAATAGTCGTCCTTCTTGTTCGCTGATTTCCAGGAATTCCTTCTCGATTCTAAGGAAGGCTTCGCCCGCGGCGGGCGAGAAATGCGTGCCGGTGTCCGAGACGATGATGTCCCGGCTGACCTCGTGCGAATAGGGGGTCTTTGTAGACCCGCTTTGACCGGAGGGCGTCATAGACGTCGGCCACCGCCATGATTTGCGCCGGGAGCGGTATGGCGTTGCCCTTGAGGCCGTCGGGGTAACCGGTCCCTCCCCACCGCTCATGGTGCGAGCGCAGGGCTTCTTCGTGGCTGAGTTTTTGCTGTTTTCCACCCGTTCACTCTCTTACCATCACCACTCCCGACGCCTTCATCTTCGCGGCTTCGGCCTCAGGCAGGCGCCAGTCGTCATCGAAACGCCCGGCGGCAATCGGGTTGTCCGCCGTCCCTTTGAAGAGCAAGTAGTCCTCGAAGCTTGTGAGCCCGAACGCCACGATAGAGCCGGCAAAGAAGGAGGCCCGTCGGCCGGTGGCTGAAGGAGGCCGCTGTGCCCCGGCTTCCGGCGCTTGCCACCAGGGCAGGCCGGAGCTGACCAGGACATAATGCTCCCCGATCGGGAAGACGTAAGCCAGACCGTAGTCCTGAGAGTCCTTGTTCAGCTGGATAGGCAATCGGTCGCTGAACTGAGCAATAAGCTTGTTCGTCTCGGGAGTTCCGAAGAGCACGAGGTTCGAGCTCTCCAGGTCGCTCGGCCTCACGTCCTTGTCGGCAACCACTCGCGGGAAGACCATGACGCGTCCCAGGAACCAGCCGCGGTCGACCGACCAGTCGGCAGCTTTGCTCGCCTGCCGCATACGGGCTTGGACCTCGGCAGCCGGCGGGTTGTCGGCCGTGCCGTAGACGTAGATGTGCCGGCTGGAGATTACCTCTCCCATCGGGCCTTCGGCGCCGGGTCTTTTGGCGCCTGCTCTGACTTCCCGCTTTCTGGGTACCCAGGCGCCGGCCTCCTTGTGAAAAGACACCCGCTCCCCGGCTTTGGCCTGTATGGCCTTGCCGTCGATGGTGATTTCGACCGGTCGCTTCGCTGAAAAGCGAGGATGACCCGCCAGATTCAGCGTGAAGCCTCCTAGCTCGGCGGTGGTTACCTCGATGCGATTGTCTCCCGTGAATCGGGCATCGATTGAAGCCAGAGTGCCCGGCGTCAGGCTGTCCAGCTGAACCCAGAAGGATTTATTGTATTTATACCGGCTGCTGACAAAGCGGACGCGGTCCGGGTGGGGGGTCCGCTTGAACTGCCCGAACCACTCGAATATCTTCTCGTCCTGATAAGCATTCTCCCAGCTGTTGTGACCGACGCCGGGGTACTCGATGTACTCCACCTTGGTGCCCAGTGCCTCGAGCCGCTTGGCCCACTCGCGAACCCCGGCCGGACGCACAACCGGGTCTGCGCCTCCCTGACAAAAGCGGACCGGATAACTCAGCGCGTTTGGCGCCAGATTCTCGGTGCCTTGAGGTGGTGCCGGACAGACCGGCGCGATGGCCGCCCAGATGTCCGGACGCGTAAGCGCGAGCCATAAAGTCCCACCACCGCCCATGGAGAGGCCAGTCAGGTAAATCCGGTTCTCATCTATGGGGAATCGATCCTTCACGTCGGCCAGGACATCGTAGACGTCCTTCTCCGCGACTCCCTCGTAGCCCATGGTCCCTCGCGCATAGGGCGAGGCCACGATGTAGTCAAGATCCGCCCATTTGGGGAAGGAACGGCTGGCTTCGACGTCGGTCTCCCCCGGGGCATTGCTCTTGCCGAAGACCCGGCGCAGGTTCAGCCTGTGATTCGACCCGGCGCCATGCAGGCTGATAACCAGGGGATAGCGCTTTTGGGCGTTGAACCGCGGCGGCAGGTAGATTCCGTAGGGTTGATCTGTGTCGTCTACCGTGGAATGAAAGGTCAGAACCTGCGGCCCGGGCTTCAGCGTCTGGGCGGCGCAGAGCCCGCCAGCAAGCAGGCCGCAGAAACAAGCAACAGCGAGACGAGAGCGAGTCCGATGGCTGATCATGTCTCCAGATACTAGCGCTTGTCCGTGAAGCCGGAGAAGAGGTATTTTTCGGGCAACAGAATCAAGGGTACACTGTTGTCAATGACCAGGCGGTTAAGGCCCCTGCTACTTGGAGCTGTCCCTTTTGTGATGCTGGTCTTTGCCCTGCCTTTGGTTAATCGCATCGAACCGGGGGTTCTCGGGCTCCCCTTCGTCCTGTTCTGGATGATGCTCTGGATCGTCCTTACGCCCGTCATGCTTTTTCTGGCCTTCAAGATCGAAACGCGGACGGGAGGCTCAGACGAGGGAGACGCCTCTTGAATCTTGCTACCGGCATCATCGCCCTAACGATCCTCTTCTCCTTCTGGGCGCGGCCGGATGGGCTTACAGCAAAGGCGCCCCTGCCTTCTTTTGTACAACGCTACGACAGCCGCTTGCTTGGCGCTCTGGTCGCATTGATAGGAGTCGTTTCCATCTTGCCTTATCTGCAACTGCAGCTTCTCGGACTCGGAATCATCGTCAAAACGGCCAGCGGCGGGCAGATTCCCTCCAGTTGGGCCATGGTCGCCTGCTTCGTTTTGACGTGCATTTTCGTTCACACCAGCGGGATCCGCGGGACAGCTTGGATTGCGGTTCCTAAAGACATCATGATGATTGTGGCGGTCGTTGGTGGCCAACGACGAGCAGGGGCCGGCCGATCTCGGGGTTCCGCCCGATCCCGGCTACCAGACGGGTCATCCATTACGGCTGGCTGTACGGCTACGAGTCGTTCCTGATCAGTCCGGGTCCGGAAATACCCGAATTCTTGCGACCGCTTCGAGAGCGAGTCGCGAAGTTTGCGGGGCTCGAGCCGAAGGACCTTGCCGAGGCTCTCCTGACGGAATATTCTCCGGGCGCCACGATCGGCTGGCACCGCGACGCGCTCGCCTTCGGCGTCATCCTGGCCGTCTCTCTGGCCGGCGCCTGCCGCTTGAGGCTTCAAAAGGGCAAAGGGGAGGAGCGGCAGACCGCCGTGTTGTCGGTCGAACCGCGCTCGCTGTACATGTTGGCCGGCGCGGCGCGAAACCAGTGGCAGCACAGTATCCCGCCCACGAAAGAACTGCGCTACTCGATCACCTTCCGCACGCTCCGAAAGCAGAGTGAATCATGAAGGCGATCCTTGCCCCGTTTTCAGCGAGACGGGAAGGCATCGTTTTGCGAGGCGCTTCCAGCTTTGCCGAATGCTAAGAGCCCTGCTGCCGCGCATCCAGGTCCCTGAGGATTTTCTCGATCAGCCGGGTCGGGTACTCTCTGGTCCGGGGGTTCAAACCCGGGTCGTCCTTCGGCAAAGCGCGGACCTTGTCCCTGATGTCCCCCGCCCGCGCGTCGATCTCGTCCAGGGCATTCAGGGCTTCGACAGCGGCCCAGAGCCCGTGCTTCTTCAAGTCGGCGAAATCCAGGAGCAGAGCCACCGACTCGTCAACGTCCTCCTGACTCCCGTAGAGGCCGAGAGCCTGGGCCGCCACGATTCTGACGCTCGGCGCCGCACCCTCTCGGAGCGCTTTTCTTAACGTCTCTTGAGAAGCAACCACGGTCTCACGGCCCCGCATCAGCAAACCGAGCGAGGCCCAGTAGCGTACGGCACTGTCGGGATCCGAAAGCAGACCGGTGAGACGGGGGGTGGCCTCGGCGGCAAGGGACGAAGCCGTTTCGGCAGTGTCGATAATCCGTTCGAGGGGGAGATCGGCAGAGTGTCCGACGGCGTAGGGCGTCCTCCCTTCGGCGCGCCGGTGCATCTCATCCTCCGGCAGGAAACCGAGGTCCCGAATCTGGAGCGCCAGGTCCCGCTGGACCCGCCTGAACCGGGCCAGCGTCTCGCTATGAGCCGGCGAACCCGCCAGGTTCTGGACCTCATCCGGGTCGGCCTCGAGGTCATAAAGCTCTTCGGGGGGCTTGACCTCCCAAAACGCCCGTTGTCCCGGATTCAACTTGCCCTGATCATAAAGCTCTTTCCAGACCCGGGTTGTCGGCGTCTGGAACATGTAGTCCAGGTACTGGCCGTAAATCTTGTGGGGCATGAAGTTGCGAACGTAGACGTAGCGTCGGTCCCGCACGCTTCGGACCATATCGTAGCGCTCGTCCATGCGCCCGCGGAATCCATAGAGGTACGATTGCGGCGGCGTGTCGAATTCGCCCAGGAATGCGTGTCCATGCATGTAATCGGGCGGCTTTATTCCCGCGAGACTCAGGACCGTGGGAGCCAGGTCCACAAACGCCACCAGCCGATCCGAGCGTGCGCCCGGGCAGTAGTCGGCGGGCGCCAGGCGCCGGAATTTCTCGGGGATGTGGATGATCAGCGGGACGCGGAGCCCGCAATTCAGGGGCCAGCGCTTGTTGCGGGGCATACCCGGCCCGTGATCGCCGTAGTAGAAAACGATCGTGTCCTCCAGCAGGCCGTCCTGCTCGAGCTGGGCCAGGATCTGGCCGGCGCGCTCGTCCATTTCAGTCATCTGGTCGTAATACTGCGCCCAGTCCTGCCGGACGATGGGGTCAACCGGATGGTAGGCCGGGACCCGCACCCTGGCCGGATCATGCACCGCCTGGTGCGGACGCCTGCGGATCTGGCTTTCGTGAGTCTGGGTGAAGTTGAACACGGCGAAAAAGGGCTGTCCTCTCGGCCGTTTTCGCCAGTGCGCGCTGGTACTCGATTCGTCCCAAACCTGGCCGGGCTTTTCGAGGTTATAGTCTTCTTTGCTGTTGTTCGTGCAGTAATAACCGGCTTCGCGCAGAAACTGGGGGAACATCTTCATGCCTTCCGGCAGTCGGACCATGCTGCGCATGTGCTCCGAACCGGTGCAAGGCGGATACATGCCGCTGATGATGGTGGTCCTGGCAGGTGCGCAAACCGGAGCGTTCGACCAGGCATTGGAGTAGATCATCCCTTTGCCCGCCAGCCGATCGAGATGAGGAGTCGTGGCGTACGTGTCCCCGTAGCAGCCCATGTGAGGCCCGTTGTCTTCACTTGTGATCCAGATTATGTTCGGGCGCGGCGGCGCCTGATCAGGCACACTCTGGCGTCCGGCAACGCCGGCCACAGCCAGCAGTGAGGTATCACAAAGAAAATCCCTTCGAGTGACGCGCTTTTTCATGTGCTGAAGAATCTCACGAAAGAACGCCGACAACAAGGAGTACCCTCCGCCCCTCCGCCGTAACCGCTGCGCTCGTAACGGCACGCACCCGACGCGCTTCGCAAAAAGCGCTCCGCTTGCGGCTCTGGCGCTTCATCCTTCATCCTTCCCTTCACCCTTCATCCCTCCATGTGACCTCCAAGTTGCTTTGGTAGTCTAAACTGATTCCGATGGGCTTTGTCGATCTCCTGCGTGTCAACCGCAATTACCGCTACACCTGGATCGGGCAGGTCATCAGCGAAATCGGAGACCACTTCAACAACATCGCGGTCTTCACCTTGGCTCTGCAGTACACCGGCTCCGGACTGGTTGTCAGTGGCATCATGCTGGCTCGCGCCATCCCGGCCATTCTGGCCGGTCCGGTCGCCGGCGTCTTCCTTGACCGGTGGGACCGCAGGCGCATCATGATCGGCAGCGACCTGGTCCGCTGCCTTGTGGCGCTTGGCTTCCTGCTCACGTTGAGGCACAGGGGCAGCTGGCTGCTCTATCTTCTGAGCGCTGTCCTCATGTTTGCCTCTCCTTTTTTTACTGCCGGTCGATCGGCGATCCTCCCCACAATTGCGAACCGGGATGAGCTGCATACGGCGACCTCCCTGACTCAAACGACGCAGTGGATCTCGCTGATTATCGGGACATTTACCGCGGGGGTCATCGTGACTAAGCTCGGTTTTGCCGCGGCCTTTGTCACCAACGCGCTGTCCTTCCTGATCTCCGCGCTTTGCGTCTGGTCCCTGCGCACCTCCGCAGGTTTCAGGGCCTTGCGAGGACCGGGGCAGAAAGGAATCGTCCGGCCGTGGGACGATTACTCACAGGCGCTTCGCTACATGCAAAGCAACCCTTTGATCCTCGGTATCGCGCTGATCGGGGTGGGATGGGCCACCGGTGGCGGAGCCGCCCAGATTCTCTTCACCCTGTTCGGCGAGTTGGTTTTTCATCGCGGCGCGGCGGGAATAGCGACTATCTGGGGATCTGCCGGAATCGGCCTCCTCCTCGGCGGCAGTCTTGCCTACAAAATAGGTTCCCGGATTCGTTTCAACACCTACAAGTGGATGATTTCTGTGTGCTACGTGGTTCACGGCGGAGCCTACGTAGTTTTCAGCCAGATGCAGGACTTTCGACTCGCACTGTTTTTCATCGCCTTGTCCCGCGCCGCCGTGGCCGTAAGCTCGGTTCTCAATTACTCGCAACTCCTGAAACACGTTCCCGATCAGTTCAGGGGCCGCGTCTTCGCCACCAACGAATCAATGGTCTGGGCAACCATGCTCATTTCCATGACACTGGCCGGGGTCGCCTCCCAGTACTATGACCCACGACTGATCGGCGCGGTTTCCGGCGTGCTGAGCTCGACGACCGCGCTTTTTTGGGGGTGGGCTATCATGACCGACCGCCTCCCCGACCCGGCGCTGAAACCGGCGTCGAGCTAAGATCATGGTCATGTCGTCATACGGACGGCTATAGGCGAACGGCGCAAGCGAGATCCCACAGAGCCGCACTAAAGCCTCCTTATCGCCGGATCTGGGTCGCGGCGTCGCGGGGTCGCAGGCATGGTTGACTCCCCCAGCCCGCGCCCCTAGAATCATCGGATGCTTTGGAGGACCAGGAATGCCTGACAAACCGTCGCTGAAACCCGCTGACCTCGACAACACTCCCTGGGGCCACAAGTGGGGGTTCGCAGATACCGAATTCGTCGTGCACGAAGACCGAAGCGTCGAATTGACGGGCAAGCGCTACAACCTTTCGGGTTACCGAATGCCCGACCTGCTGCCTTACGTGGAAGAGGTCTTGGGCATAAGCCTCGACGTCACCGACCAGAAGACCGAGCTGGAACATAAACCGGTCGATCCTCCGGTCAGAAATCCCGGCTTTTGCGCCGCAGTCGAGAAGGAGTTCAGGCCGGGTCAATACAGCTTCGATGGCGAAGATCGCCTGCTGCACAGCCACGGGCAGACGACCACCGATGAGGTTTACCGGGTGCTTTACGACCGGCTGGACCGCTTTGCCGACATGGTTTTCTACTGCGAATCCGAGGCCGACGCACAGAGGCTCATCAAGCTGGCGTGCGAGTTCAACATCTGCCTCGTTCCTTACGGAGGAGGCACCAGTGTCAGTTGCGCCCTGAAGCTCCCCAGCACCGAAAAACGGATGATTGTCTCGGTCGACATGAGGAGGATGAACAAGATCGAGTGGATCGACCGTGAGAACCTGCGGGCGTGCGTCCAGGCCGGGATCGTCGGGGCCGACCTCGAGGACGAATTGGGCAAACACGGCCTCATGTGCGGACACGAACCCGACAGCATTGAGCTCTCCACACTGGGCGGCTGGATCGCGACCAACGCGAGCGGCATGAAGAAAAACCGCTACGGGAACATCGAACAAATCGTCGAGAACATCACGCTCATCACCCCGCAAGGCGTGATCGAACAAAAGGCGCCGCTTTGCCGGGCCTCGATCGGGATGCAGCCGCAAAACCTGCTCTTCGGCAATGAAGGCAACCTCGGCCTGATCACCAAGGCCGTCATCAAGATCCACCCGAAGCCCGAAATTACCCGATACGGCTCGCTGGTCTTCCCGGATATGGAGACCGGCACCCGTTACCTTTACGAGCTGGCCCACTCCGGCGTCCTTCCCGCCAGCATTCGTCTGGTCGACAACATTCAGTTCCGCTTTGGGCTGGCTCTGAAAGGGCGGACCGACAGCGCTATTCAGAAGCTGCTCGACGACATCAAGAAGTACTTTGTCGTCAAAGTGAAAGGGTTCGACCCGCACCGAATGGTCGCGGCCACCCTGGTCATGGAAGGATCCCGCGCTGAAGTCGCCCACCAGGAAAAACACCTGTACCGGCTGGCCAGAAAGTACAACGGATTACCCGCAGGCGCCGAGGCCGGCCAGCGGGGCTACGTGCTCACTTATGCTATCGCCTACATTCGGGACTTCGTCGCAAAATTCCACATTATCGGCGAAACCTTCGAGACCTCGGTCCCCTGGTCAAAGATCAAGCAGGTCTGCGAGGCGGTCGAAAAACGAATGGCCGAGAAACACAAAGAAGCTGGGCTGCCCGGGAAGTTCTATATCTCCTACCGGATTACTCAGGTTTACCACACGGGCGTCTGCATCTACTTCATGTACGCGCTCTACAGCAAGGGGATCGATCAGCCTGAAAAGGTGTATGACGAGATCGAACATTCCTTACGGGAAGCCATTTTAGAGAACGGCGGCTCGATTTCACATCACCATGGTGTGGGAAAGCTCAGAAAGGACTTCATGAAAGACACGTTATCTCCCGCCAGCATCGAATTTTTGAAGCGAGCGAAGACGTGTCTGGATCCCCAGAACGTCTTCGGCGTGGCAAATAACGTTTTTGCTCCCCTGGACGAGCACGAAAACCCACGCTGAAAGGCGTAGAGCGAGATAGCAGATAGTCCACGGTTGGCCCGTTTTCTGGGCCGACTCTGCTAGGATGCCAGCGACCCAGGTGACGCGACCCTGCGGAACGCGGCTTCTGACCGAACCGTTAGACCTTTTCCGGCACGACAAAGGGTTCCCGGTAGGTCCGGGTCAGGAGCTGATTGGCCCAGCTTCCCAGGTCGTATTCACAGCTGCTCACCAATTTCTCCTCGGCGGGATGAAGCTCGAGCAGCGCTCCGAGAACCGGCCTGGCCTGGCTCATATCAACGCCGTTGGCGGACAGATGCTCCGCAAATCGGGACAGAGCCTCAGACACGTCCGCTCGATCCTTCAGCTTCTCCTGGATCTTGGCTTGTGAGTAGTGAGTTCCAAGACGATGGGAGATGTTTGCCAGATGGCACAGTGCCGAGGAGATGTGGCCTTCGAGGATGTCCGCTTTCAACTCGTTATTGTTTCGACTGCGCACTGCCCGGACGAAGTTCGGAACGTGGTCGTCGCCGCCGCTCGATGAGAACTGCTTGACGCGCTTGTTATCGCGGTCGTAGATCCAGCCGCCGCCGGCGCCGCCCACAAATGAGCCATTCTCGCAATCGATGACGATTCCGATCCGCACGCCCCGGTAATGACCCATGTTCTCCATCCCGGCTTTTTCGGGAAGTCCACGCACCTCGAAGATCAAGGGGGCGGCAGGATAATCAAGGACGGCGACCTGGGTGTTGGCCGTTTCCCCATCATCGTCGTAGCCGAACCTTCCGCCGATACTGAAGACGCGGGGCGGAAGCTGCTTTTCACCGAGCATCCACCGGCACATATCCATCTCATGGATTCCCTGATTGCCGATGTCGCCGTTTCCCGTGGCCCAGACCCAGTGCCAGTCGTAGTGCAGTTCCTTTCGGGCCAGCGGCTCAAGCGGCGCCGGGCCACACCAGAGATCGTAATGAACGCCGGAAGGAATCGGCTGGGGACCGGCGACCTTGCCGATGCTGGCTCTTCTCTTGTAGCAGAAGCCCCGTGCCCGGAGAATCTTTCCCAATTCTCCGCTGCGCAGATACGCGGCTACTTCCTGCAGCGCGGTATCGGAGCGCGACTGCGTCCCGGCCTGAACAATTCGCCCGTATTTGCGCGCCGCTTCGACGGCCTTGCGGCCCTCCCAGACTTCGTGAGAGATGGGTTTCTCGACATAAACATCCTTGCCGGCCTGACAGGCCCACACGGTCATGAGCGAGTGCCAGTGGTTCGGCGTAGCGATACTCACCGCATCGATGTCTTTGTTTTCCAGCAGGCGCCGGACGTCGAAATATCGCTCTACCTTGATATTCTCAGAGGCGAGCGCTTTGACCTCTTTGTCGAGTATGTTCTCGTCGGCGTCACAGAGGGCGACGATGCGGACTCCTGGAACCTCCTTGTACATCTGGATGTGGTGATGACCTTTGGAACGAAGGCCGATGATGGCCACCCGGACCGCATCGTTCGCACCTAAAGGAGCACTGGATGACAATACCGGCTTTGACGAGGCCCAGCAGGCTGCCGCTCCTCCGACCGCGACTCGCTTGATGAAGTTTCGCCTGTTATCCTGCATTTTTTCCTCACGTTCGAATTTACGAAAGCAACGCGTCAGTTTATCAATTATGGAGGTTCACGCAAAAGGCCTTTGCGAACGTTAACGTAACCGCTCAGTTTTCTGCGAGCGAAGCGGCAGGCGCTTTTGGAGTTCATCCTGCC
>JBHGBF010000264.1:0-7734 GCA_041946865.1 Acidobacteriota bacterium
TGTATTTTGGCCAAAGTCCAGGATCCTAACGGACCGGGGTCCTAACGGACCTCCGAACCAAAAACTGAGGCATTACTTCCGGTGAGTCTTTACTCTTGACAAGGGTGGCCTTCATGGAAGGGCGGAACTACGAACGGATCGGGAGGCGTATCCTCCTTTTTTTACACAGTCGCTCTGTAACGCACAGTCACACGGCCACACGGCACGAGGGTAGTCCACACCTTCGCCTTATGGTAAACTCCGTCTCTTCTTTGAATCTCGAAACGAAAGGATAAGCACGATGAGAATCGCAGTTCTTGGCGGTGACGGCACCGGCCCGGAGGTTGTCGCGGAAGGACTCAAAGTCCTCAAAGCAGTGGCCCGGAAAGTCGGCTTTACTTACGAAATCAAGGAATTCAACCTGAGCGGTGACCGCTATCTGGCCGCAGGCGGCGATCCGAAGGTGCAGAACATCCCGGTTATTGATGAGCAGGAGATTGCGGAGCTGCGGACTTATGACGCCATTTACCTCGGAGCCATCGGTCACCCGAAAGTGGCGCCGGGGATCCTGGAGAAGGGCCTGCTTCTGCGACTGCGGTTCGAGCTCGACCAGTACATCAACCTGCGTCCTGTCAAGCTCTATCCGGGTGTCTGGACCCCGCTCAAGGACAAGGGTCCTGAAGATATCGATTTTGTCGTCGTCAGGGAAAACACCGAAGGCCTCTACAGCGGCATGGGAGGAGTCCAGTTCAAAGGCACCCCGCACGAGGTGGCAACCCAGGTGCTGTGCGATACCCGCATGGGAGTCGAACGAGCCATCCGTTATGCTTTCGAGGTGTGCCGGAAGCGCAACCGGAAGAAGCGTTTGACGCTGGTCGGGAAGACCAACGTCCTGACGTTTGCGCACGGTCTCTGGTATCGCACCTTCATGGAAGTCGGCGAAGAATACCCGGAGATCGAAAAGGACTACAACCACGTCGACGCCTGCTGCATGTGGTTTGTCAAGAATCCCGAGTATTACGACACTATCGTGACCGACAACATGTTCGGGGACATCATCACCGACCTCGGCGCCATGATCCAGGGCGGCATGGGAGTGGCGGCCGGCGGCAACATCAATCCCCAGAGCGTCTCCATGTTCGAGCCGATCGGCGGTTCCGCTCCGAAGTACACGGGGATGAACGTCATCAATCCGATCGCCGCTATCAGCGCCATGGGCATGCTGCTTCGAGAGACAGGTAACCACCGCTGCAACGCCAAGTGGATCGAAGCCGGCGACCGGGTAGAGCTGGCTGTCATGGCCACAACCCCGAAGATGAAGAGCCAGGCCGCCGGGAAAATGGGCTTCTCGACCACCGAAGTCGGCGACATGGTCGCGGCCGCCCTGTAGTCTCCCAAATAACAAAGGATGAAGGCCATCGGGCCTTCATCCTTTCATTCTTCACCCTGCACCTCTCTTTCCACGCACCCGACGCGCTCCGCTGGAAAGCGCTGCGCTTGCGGCTCTGTGGGCTTTGCCTTCATCCTTTCATTCTTCATCCTTTATCCTTTATCCTTCCCCTCGCCCCTTCGCCCCTTCGTCCCTTCTTCCTTGTCTTTTGTGGTAAAACTATTCCTAACCGTTCTCAACAACCCCACCGCAGGAGGCCATATGGTGAATTGTTCTCGTTTGTTCGTGACTGCCGTCGCTGTTCTCAGCCTGGCAGCCGTTTTCGGCGCCGATAAAGCTTCCGTAAAACTCAACGTCGGAGACAAGGCGCCGTCTTTCTCAGCGAAGGATGCGGACGCACAGAACTGGAGCTCTGACGACCACGTCGGCAAGAAGTTCATCGTCCTTTACTTCTACCCGGCTGCCATGACGGGCGGCTGCACCAGACAAGCGTGCAGTTACAGGGACGACCTGTCGCAGCTGCGCCAGGCCGGGGCCGAAGTGGTGGGCGTCAGCGGCGACGAAGTCGAAAACCTCAAGGCCTTCCGGCAGGTGGAACATCTCAACTTCACCCTGCTGTCCGATCCGGACGGAAGCATCGCCAGGAAATTCGGGGTGCCGGTCAGAGAAGGCGGGTCGATCAACAAGACCATTGACGGCCAGGACAAAAGCTTCAAACGCGGGGTGACGGCTGCACGCTGGACGTTCATCATCGACACGGACGGCAAGATTGCCTATGTCAACCCGCAGGTCGACGCCGCCAACGACAGCAAAGCCGTGATGGCGGCGCTGAACGAGTTGAGGAAGTAGGGCGCCTGGGAGCCCAGGCATCCTGCCTGTCGGTGCTAGTGCCCTGCCAGGCGCCAAGGCCGGCAAGATCACAGGGCGGTGCGGTTTTGCAGTACCACTACTTCAGCCCAGCGTCTTCGCTCACGCCCAGAGCGAAGCCGGTCCAGTCCAGAGCTTCTCGACCCTTGGCCAGAGCCGCGACCAGCCGATCGCGCACGACGGAAGCGAAGGGCATCGGGGTGCGGCTCGCGACTGCTGTCGCCTGCACGAGCTGCATGTCTTTAAGGCCGAGAGGCAGAGAGAAACCGACCTTGTCATAGCTTTGCTCGGCGACCTGCCGGCCGTAATTGAGGTAGATCGGGCAGGCAAAGAGGGTGCCGGCGAACACCTCGGCCATTCTTGCCCGGGGCACGCCGTTCTTTTCGGCGAACGTAAACGCCTCGGCCATCGCTTCAATTGCCGAAGCGATCAGGAAATTTCCGCCGAGCTTGACCACGTTAGCGACCCCGGGGTCTTCTCCGAAATCAAAGATCCCCTGCCCGAGCGCCTCCAGTACAGGGCGTACCTGCGCTTTTGCTCCATCCTCACCCGAGGTACAGATCCAAAGCTTCCTGGCAGCGGCCGCTTCAGGCCGGCCAAAGACAGGCGCAGAGACAAAACGGTCGCCTCGCAGCTTGTGGATTTGGGCCACACGTCGCGACGTGTCGGGGGAAACCGTGCTCATGGAGACGTGCACAATCCCGGCTGCCCCTTCACTGAGACCTCCGGGCCCGGTCACAACCCGTTCCAATGCCGTGTCGTCGGCCAACATACTGACAATGACGCGGCCGGCCGCCGTGACGTCACCGGGCCGATCCCGAACCGTCACTCCCGGCTCGCCTGCCAGCTGTTCGGATTTCCTCCGCGTTCGGTTAAAGACCTGTAGGCTGAATCCTGCCTGGAGCAGGTTCTTTGCCATCGCCATTCCCATCGCGCCAAGACCCACAAACCCAATGTCCTGCATGCCCTCTACTCCTCCTTTTACTACTTGTAGCTTGTCACTTGTAGCTTGTCACAAGAGCGGCGTATCCCCAAGCCCTGTACTCCGGGGGTCGACCGCTGCTAAAGTGCAGCCGGAAGCAGGAGGTTTTCGTGAACTTCATCGTTTCGCTGGTTCTTCTCGTTCTGGCCTTTCAAACCGACCAGACCACGATCAAGCTCCAACCCGGTGAACTCTGGTGGGGCGGAGCCGTTAACGAAGGTCATAAAATGCCTTTTGGCACGGCCCCTTATGCACTTGACCTTTACGGCACGAACGTCGGCAACCAGTGCTCCCCGCTGCTGCTCTCCAATCAGGGCCGCTACATCTGGAGCGAGAAGCCGTTCCGGTTCGAATTTGCCGGAGACGAGCTCCGGATCAGGCATCCCTATGGCCCGGCCCGCGTTGAGCAGGCAGGAAAGACCCTGGCCGAAGCCTATCGAGCCGCAGCGGCCCGACACTTTCCGCCAAGCGGGAAGATGCCTGACCCGGTGTTGTTCAGTCGTCCTCAGTTCAACACTTGGATCGAGCTGGTCTACAACCAGAACCAGGCGGACGTTTTGAAATACGCGCGCGGCATCGTCGATAACGGCTTTCCTCCGGGCGTTCTCATGATCGACGACAACTGGAATCGCTATTACGGAAATTTCGAGTTTAAGGCCGAACGTTTTCCGAATCCGAAGCTCATGATCGAGGAACTCCACCGAATGGGATTCAAAGTGATGCTTTGGGTCTGCCCGTTCGTGAGCCCCGACTCTCCAGAGTTCCGAGAACTGCGGGATGACAGGCTCTTCCTTATGGAAAGAACCGGCCCGCAGACCAGGCCGCTTATGATCGAATGGTGGAACGGTTTCAGCGCCGTCCTCGATTTCTCCAATCCCGGCGCCGTCCGCTGGTTTAATCAACAACTGGCCGGATTGCAGGCCAGGTACGGGGTCGACGGATTCAAGTTTGACGCGGGGGACACGGAGTACTATCCGGACTCTGCCGTTACGTACCGCCGGTTGCTGCCTAACGAACATACCGAGCTGTTCGGGAAGATCGGTGTCGACTACCCCCTGAACGAATTCCGGGCCATGTGGAAAATGGGCGGCCAGCCGCTGGCTGAACGCCTCAGAGACAAGTACCACAACTGGGAAGATCTCCGGAAACTGATACCGCATACTTTCGTCGAGAGTCTCATCGGCCACAGTTTCACCTGCCCCGACCTCATAGGCGGTGGGGAGTACGCCTCGTTCCGTAACCTGGCTTCTTACGACCAGGACCTGGTGGTCCGGTCGGCCCAATGCCAGGCCCTGATGCCGATGATGCAGTTCTCCGCGGCCCCCTGGCGGGTGCTCGACAAGCCCAGGCTTGCGGCAGTCAAACAGGCAGTGGAGATACGCCAAAGGTTTGTTCCGTATATCCTGGAGCTGGCACAGAAGGCTGCGCGAACCGGGGAACCAATCGTGGCGCCTCTTGAATACCACTACCCTAACCAGGGCTTTGCGGAAATCAAGGACCAGTTCATCCTGGGCGACCGGATTCTGGTCGCACCGGCGCTGACAAAAGGTCAGTCCCAACGCAGAGTGCTCCTGCCGCCGGGGAAATGGAAGTCGGACGACGGGCAGTTCCACGATGGGGGCCAGGAAGTTACGATCGCGACCCCCCTCGAAAGACTGCCGTATTTTGAAAGGCTGTGAGCACGGGCGGACGCCGGAACGGCGGATCAAGAGCGGCGCGGCGCCGGCCACTTGAACTCTCCGCTGCCCGTCAGCTAAGCTGAACCTCCGCTACTGCAAGCGAGGCAAGACATGACTCAACAAGTGGTTGAGTGCGTTCCGAACTTTTCCGAGGGGCGCGACCTGGGCAAGATCAAACAGATTACGGACGCTATCCAAGCCGTTCCTGAGGTTTCGCTCCTTCACGTCGACCCTGGCGCCGACACAAACCGCACAGTCGTTACGTTCGTGGGTCCTCCGCAGGCGGTTGCCGAGGCAGCCTTCCAGGCTGTTGCCTGTGCTGCACGCGTCATAGACATGAGCCGGCACCAGGGCGCGCATCCCCGCATGGGAGCGACGGACGTCCTTCCTTTTGTCCCGGTTGAAGGCGTGACACTGGAGGACTGTGCCGCGCTGGCCCGTTCTGTGGGAGAAAGGATCGGCCGCCAGCTCGAGATCCCTGTCTTCCTGTACGAGGCTGCCGCGTCGAGTCCCGAACGCCGGAATCTGGCGAATGTCCGCCACGGCGAGTACGAGGGGCTCGCCGACAAACTGCGCGATCCGGAATGGGCTCCCGATTTCGGACCCGCGCGGTTCAATCCGAAGACCGGCGCCGTCATCTGCGGGGCCAGGGAATTCCTGATCGCCTACAACATCAACCTGAACACTCGCGACCGCCTTCTGGCTTCGGACATAGCGCTCGAATTGAGAGAAAAGGGCCGCCCTGCCCGCAAGCCGAACCCTTCTCCCTACTACCGAAAAGGCGAGCCGCTCTATTACGAAAACGACCGGTTCCCGTGCGGCAACTGCGACTTCATCGGCAGCAGCTTCGACGCCGCTGTCCGACACTGCCGGGAAGTCCACGACTACGACCTTATCGAGCTGCTCAGACTGAACGACGCGGATGCCGGCCAGCCGGTCGGGCAACCAGTTCTGCGCAAGGGGAAATTCAAATTTTGCAAAGCCATCGGATGGTATGTCGACGAGTTCAAGCGGGCTCAGATATCGATCAACCTGACCAACTTCAAGGTGACTCCTCCTCACCTGGTGCTCGAGGAGGCCCGGAAACTCGCAGCCGAGCGCGGGCTCGTCGTTACCGGGAGCGAGGTCGTGGGGCTTATCCCATTCCAGGCGCTGCTGGCGGCAGGGCGATACTATCTGGCTTCACAGGGCAGGTCTCCTCACCTCCCCGTCCGCGACGTGCTCCAGACGGCTGTCGTTTCGATGGGACTTAACGATGTCGGGAAGTTTGAAATCGAGAAGAAGGTCATCGGTCTTCCCTGGAGCTCAGACGAGAGACGCCTGGTTTCGATGACCGTGACGGATTTCGCAGACGAAGTCAGCCGTGACACTCCAGCCCCTGGAGGCGGATCCGTCGCCGCCCTCGCCGGGGCTCTTGCCGCCGGCCTCGCGTCCATGGTCGCCAATCTGACTCAAAAGGATCCGGCCTCCCCCGAACACGAGACGGAACTGTTGCGCATCGCCGAGACGGCTCAGATTGTGAAAGACAAGCTGCTGATCGCCGTCGACGAGGACACCAACGCTTTTACCGCTTTCATGAGCGCCCTCAAGCTTCCCAAACAAACCGTTGAAGAGAAGCGGATTCGGGAACAATCGATGCAGGAGGGCCTCAATCTGGCAGTCAAGGTCCCGCTGGAGACGGCGCGCCTGAGCTGCGAGGCTATGAAGGCCGCGCTGCAAGCCGCCCGGCGAGGGAATCCCAATTCTGTGACGGATGCAGCCGTAGGCACGGCCATGGCGTTCGCGGCAGTCCAGGGTGGCGTCTGGAATGTTCTGATAAACCTCAAAGGGGTCAAGGATCCCGCCTATGTAGCCTCCGTCCGCGAGGAATGCTCCCGCCTGATGCAGGAAGCAAACGAGCTGCGCGCGCAAGCAGTCCTCCAGATTGAGGCAAAGCTGGGTTCGTGACCGCCGGCGGTTGGGCTGCAACACGCGCATCCGGGGATCCCAGGGGCGAAGCGGTCCTTTTTGTCATGCCAAGCCACAACGGCTGACCTTCGTCCTTGAGCGCTCCTGTCGGCTGCACAGTCTAAAATCGCGAGCGCGGAGCGGAGATGACAGAAATTTACGTAATCGACCCGATTGATGCTACCCATGAAGGCCCGAGTGCCTTGGGCCCCGACGGGCAGCGGCAGATGGTTCACCTCATGCAGGGATCGCTTGACGGCGCCTGCGGCCCCTACAGTCTCATGATGGCCTTGCTCATCTGTGGAGTCGTGGATCGTAACGAAGCGGCCCGGTACGGAGCTGTGGATCGACGGACGTCACTTGGCCGGTTACTCGCCGAGTGGCATCGACTCGGTCCCCTCGTCAAAGAAGGAACGGACCCGGTCCAGCTGGTTGCCCTGCTCGAAAGTACCTACGGCAAGCACCTTCAGCTCAATTTTGCCGGCGGGTCGGGTGCGGAGATCAGGGATTTCGTCGAAAAGGCAGTCAGCGCGAACCGTCCGGTTCTCCTGACGATCAACTATCCGAACGGGGGCCACTGGGTGGTCGTCATCGGGCTTGAGTATCAACTGAACGGCATAGATCGGCGGCTCTGCCGTTTCCTGGCACTGGATCCGGCCCAACCCACCTCGACGGTGTGTGCCTGGAACGGGGTCATCGATGCCCGCGGCGGTGGCGGTCACTATCCTTACACGTGGTGGACCATGGGCCTGCGCGTGCAGTTTTACTTTGCGCTGTCACTGGAGCCCAAGCGCAGGATCAAGGAGGCGGAGCATGTCGAAGAACTGCATCAATGAAAGGACGAACCTGAGCAGGTGTAATTGCACCTATGGCGGGTGTCCAAGGCACGG
>JBHGBF010000265.1:0-7685 GCA_041946865.1 Acidobacteriota bacterium
CCGCTAAAAAGTGGCCAATTTCGCGTCGGAATCAGTGTCCAATTTCAGCCCGGAATGCTCAGTGTCCAAATTGAGCCGGTGCGCGCATTCGCAATCGAGAAAAGGTGAGCCAGCGGAGGAATCAAGGCTCGGTCACTGCTCATACTTTCCAGGATCTGACTCCAGATGTGGGCGTGCACTTCATCGACCTGATCGTCGTCCCGAATCACTTCGGGCTTGGATCGAGTCGTCGCCCAAGACAGGCGTCATTCGGGCGGTTTGTATCAGAACGGCGACGCAGCAGGCGAGAAAGCCGTTTCGGATTGAGCTGTATTAGGGGCATGCGAGGATGAGACAAGGTTCTGTCGTAGTACCGGATCGCGCAAAGAGGGAAAGAGGGGAGTGGCCCCGAGTTCATTGTGCTGCGCCCCGGAGGCTTGATTTCTATTATTCTTCGAGTGTGAAGAAGGAGGAAGAAGAAGAAGAAGAACGCAAAACTTCCGGTGGATCTCGCCGCTTGACCCGCTTCCGAGCAGTCATCCCACGAACTTGTAGCCCCGCCGATGCACGGTAATGATGTGCCGGGGATGTGCCGGGTCCAATTCGAGTTTCTGACGCAGCCAGGAGACATGGACGTCCACGGTTCGGGTTGAGGGCATGGCGTCGTACCCCCAAACCTCGTCGAGCAACTCGTTGCGCGATAGTACGACATCCTGATGCTCGACAAAGTATTGAAGTAGTTCGAGCTCCTTCGACGTGACCTCCAGAAGCACGCCACCTCGCTTGATCTCGGCTCGGCGAAAGTCGATCTCCGTGTCGCCTATCCAGCAGCTTACGGTTTTCTGGAAACTCCTTCGTTCACGCCTGATGAGCGCTTCCAGCCGGGCTTGAAGCTCGAGCATGTCGAAAGGCTTGGTGAGATAGTCATCAGCGCCGAGCTTCAAGCCGAGGATCTTGTCGATCAGTTGGCTACGCGCCGTAAGCATCAAGATCGGCGTTTGATTTCCCTTCTGGCGCAGATCGCGACATACATCGAAACCGCTTGTCCCAGGTAGCATCACATCAAGAATGATGGCATCAAAGTGTCCGTCGCCGGCCTTATCCAAGGCCTCAACGCCATCCTCGGCGCACTCGACCCGATGCCCCTCACTCAACAAGCGGTCGTGTATGGCCAATCGGACACTCTCCTCATCTTCAACGAGAAGAATCGTCGCCATTTCTATCTCTCCAGCCGTTGGAAACAGGGTCAACCGGATCTGTGTCTTGATCCTCTTCGTTAAGTGGCTCGACCGCCCGAAGTGACAGGGTGACGGCTGTCCCCTTGGAGGGGCGACTGCTGATCCGGACCCGCCCGTGATGAACATCCATAATGTGTTTAACGAGGCTCAGCCCGATGCCGGTTCCCCGAATCCGCGCGCGCAGGGCGTTGCGGCCGCGAAAAAAGGGCTCGAACAGCCGCTTCTGCTCATCCGGTGCGATCCCCATCCCTTGGTCCTGCACCACCACCTCAACCCACCGCCGGCCGCTGGTCTTTGCTTGGATCGCGATGATCATCGACTCTCGAGCGCTGTACTTGATGGCGTTGCTCAGCAGATTTTGAAGGGCGCAACCGACCGCTTCCGCATCCGCCACAACCAACGGCAGGTCAGGCTCGATCGTCACTTCGACCTGAGCATTGTACTCTCGCAGCTCCACTTCATGAGACTGGAGTGCCTGGCGAATGATAGGTTCGAGCGCAATGGCCCGGAGGCGATATCTGCGACGGCCCGATTTGGCACCAGCGAAATTCAGAGCCTGCTCTACCAGGCTCCCTAAGCGTCTCCCCTCTCGCAGTAATAATTCGCCGTAGCGCTTCATCTTCTCCGGAGGCTGAACCAGTCCTTCAGCCAGATTCTGCGAGAGCGAGCAGACGGCCGTCACCGGAGTCCGAAGCTCATGAGAGATGCTGGCCAGAAAGTTCATCTGTTGCTCTGCCAACTGTCTTGCCCGGCGGACCGCCAAAGCAAAGACAACCAAGCTGCCCGCGAGAACGGCCAGGATGCCAAAACTGACATAAAGATTGCGCGCGCGGCTTTGCGCGACGGCCGCGCTTACGGAACCGGCTCGATGCCTGACCAGCAGCCGCCATCCGGCGAAGTTCATGCTCTCGATCGCGAAGCTCAGGCCTTGCCAGTGCTCCTCGGTCCCGGGACGCCGCTGCACAGGCCATTGTTTCCCTCGCGCATCTTCGCTTCCCAGTCCTGCACCGCTGGGGGGCTCAACCCGCACAGAAAGCGGCCATGCGCGGCGCTGCTCCGGGAATGCCCCCTCTTCTTCCTCCAGTATCTGGGGGCCGGGAGCCAACGGTTCCTCCATGCAAATCTTGAGGAGACTTATTTCCGCATCCGGGGCGAGCAACAGACCTTGCTGATTTGCGGTCGAAGATTTACAGATGATGCGGGCTGGTTCTTGCTGCTCCACCACCACGTATTCGTAATCGACCTGGTTGCCCGCCGATAGATAGCTGACCGCCAAATCCGGAAGCCACTGTTCGGAAATATAGGCGCGATCAAGCCAGAGAACCAGACAGAGTCTCACCGTCCCGCCCGCCTCTTCGCGAGCCCTCCCTGGACCACGGGGCTCAATCGCCAGGGGACCAACGAAAGCCGGGATTGACGCCAGCGTCCGATAGGGAAACAGAAAGCGGTTCTGATAGGGGCTCCAGCGGCGGTTGTCCTCATCTGTGAACGCGCCTTCCGCATGGCGATCAATTACGTTCCGCAATTCGCTCAGTTCGGCCGGCCATTCCACCTCTTTCCAGTCCAAAGAGGGGGGTTCGAAGTGGAACAGCCGTGTTGGCCCGCTGTCAGGGTTCTCCGCGACGAGGATTTGATTGAGCAGGCGTGGATGCCTCGCGGTCGCCCGCAACTCCCTGAACCGTTCGGCCAGGTTTCGACCGACCTGATCCCGCCACGAGAACGGCTTCCAGGAATGAGCCAAGGTCATGGGATCGGGCCAGAACGCCAACAGGATTCGCGTCACTTCACGATCAAAAGTCATGCCCATGAAAGTGGAAGCGACACGCACCCCGCGCTGCATCCGCTGCTGCTCGGCGAGACTGGCTTCTCCGGTCCATCGGTATTGGAGGACCGCAAGCACAGTAAGGAGGAGCAGCAGCACCATGACGTAAACCAGTCCGAGGTATTCCCTGAAGCGGATCCTGCCCGACGAACGAATGGTGCCTGTTGGCTCTGCCATCATCGTCCCACCCGAAGGCTCATTTTAGCGCTCGGTCTTCCTGACACTCACCAGGATTTCAGCGTTGCTGGGTTTCTTCATGGACGACGATAGATCCCGTTTGTCCATAATTGCCCGCAGGGCTCGCTGTGTCTCGAAAGATCCGCCCCCGGCGTTATGGATCAGGATCGCGCCTCCGGGCGCGAGAAGTGGATAAACAAGCTCAAAAAATGGCCCGTAGTCCGGAATTCCCGGATCGACGAAGATGAAATCGAATGTTCCCTCGAGCTTTGGCACTTCTTCGAAGGCATCATTGATTCGTACATCGATGATCCCCGCCAGCCCTGCGCTTCGGAAATTATCCAGGGCCTGCATCGCGGCTGGCCTGTCAATCTCGATAGTGACCAGGCGCCCGCCTGTTTGCCGCATCGCCAGAGCAATCCAAAGTGCTGAATAACCATCGGATGTTCCGATCTCGAGCCCGCGTTTATAGCTTTCTTGAAGGATCATGTCGTACAGGAACCGGCCGTCTTTCAAGGGGATGTTGCCGCCACCTCGCCCTTCAACATGAGGAAGAGATCTCAGTAGAGGGATAACCTTGCCGTCCCGGATCCCTTCAAAGGCTTCGGAATAGAAGGCCTCCACATCGGGCATTTTCAACAAAGCCTGATCGAAAACCGGGTTCAGGATCCTCTTGTCGTATTTGCAGTAATGGTGTCCTTCTTCATCATAAAAGGAGAAGGGCATCTTGATTCCACCAACATCCCTGTAGTCGTCTACATACCACTCCTGCATCTTGATCAGGAGCCCGGATTGTGAATGGAAATAGAGCGCGTAGGTAACGGCATAAGCATCCGTCGCTTCAACACGGTAGGCTTCGCCCAGCCTGGTTGAATGCACGCCGGTAACCCGCATCTGCGGGAAGTGCTCACGGATTCGCAAGAACACGCTCAGTCCCGACCAGAAGGCCGTACTCGACCTGTCAGCGGCGCTCACTATTTCAGTGATGCCCTCTGGCCCCTTCCGCCAAATTGTCCGGCCATCACTGGCGCAAGCGGTTGCCCCGTCAACGTTATACCACTTGTCTGGGGCAATCCAGGTCTCATCGATGGCAGTTCCTCCGGGATTATGCTGATTGTCGCCAAGCCTCCCTTTCTGCGAAACGGACTTGACGCTATAGACCCGGCTCTCGCCCCCGATTGCCTGGAGGTAATTCTCAATAACAGTCTCCACCATCGGCAGTTGTTTGCTGTCGGAGGCTCCCCAGTTTGTCACCGAGATCATCACGGCAATGCACAGTGTTCTCATCGATTCGTCTCCTGCAATGGCGTCAAGCAGCCTCGCCACACATTCGGGGCGAGCGCTCCGATCAGCCTTTGAGTCTGGCGCAAAAGCTGCGTGGGCTGCTTGACGCAGTTGATCTAGCGGGACGTTCCTCCACTCCTAGGCAGACCTTTGGGCGCGCGGTGCTGATGCTCACGAACGCCTGTGGGCTGTCTTCTGTCTCGCTCAAGAGTCAGGCCTTCCACCATGAGCGGGCCGAGGAAAGCGGGTTCCTCCCGCGACAGCAAAATGCTGTTTCGGATAAGATCGAGACGTTCGACCTGCTGGGGCGTCAGACCGCTCTCCAGTCTGTCCAAATACGCCCTTCGTTCGGCGTCGATCTGCTTGCGCTGGACGATCTCCTCCTGAACAGCCTTTCCGATTGTCGCAGGGTCGCCGGACTGGAGGGCCTGCTCGAACCCTCTTCGGATCTCATTCAACCTCCTGCGCAGCTGGCCGATTGCCTGCTCCAGATTCTCCTGCTCTTCCCTGATGGAAGCGATCTGCTCATCGTTTAGGCCGATGAGTTGCTTGAGCGCCCACTCGTTCCCGAGTCCGCGCTCATGGACGACTTCGCCGGCGCTCTCCGGCTCTTCCTGCAGCCGCACCGTGGATGCGCGCTTGGCCGGGCTCTGTTCTTGATGGCTTTGGCTCGCGGTTGCCTGGTGCCAAACGACCGCGCAAAGGACCAGACTTACCGCAACTCTTAAGCTGAAACCGGACTTTTTCATAATGACTCCTCTCTCTGTAACAAATGGTGCTCTCGTAGCTTCTGTCATCGCTCGTCGACAACTCGAACGCTTAGCACCGTTACAGGTTAGTCAGCCGGCCTCCAGGCATGGTCAAAGGATTGCAAACGATTTGTAAACAAGTTGTTAAACTATCGCACGAGCAAAGCGTGGCCCGCAGCTTCCAGTGTCGTCCAGTATGACGATTTTTGGCGCGCAGACCGACTCGCGGCTCTAAGCACGTAAGCGAGGCGGGACGCCGAGCACGTGTTCAGCAAGGCCGGTTCAGCGCCGCATGCCAGAGGGTGAAGATTTGGAACAAACTGGATTTCGCGAAGAGTCGGTGCGGCTCGATTCGACTGAGGGTAGTAGTCGCTGAAAAACCAAGTCTCCGCAGAAGCCAATAACTTAGCCCGCGCCTTTATTCGACTCCAGATCTTCCCGTCGGAACATTGTCGGAACACTGTCTCGGTTCTCGGACAGGTGATTTGACCCGGTCGGGACCACACCCGTTATTCTTTGTGACTCTGCCTAGGGTGCACTCCAGGTTAGTCGAGGAGGCAACTGGAGGCCCCAATTGCAATAGCCGGGAAGCGCGGCGACCGAACCGAACCATGTTCATTCGTTATTCTCGTTCATAAATCGTGAACAGCGTGCGATAATGAACACCGGCATGCGGAAGAGAAACGATGATCGCAAAGTGGGTGGCCGGGCGAAGGGCATGGTCGTAAAAGATGAGCAGCGGGAAAAGCCAGATTGTGCAGAACTCGATCTCCTCGATCGCGCCCTTGGTGCTCTTGCTCGCTCAACTGGTTTCGAGTTCAAGTCGAAAGCGGGCTCGGCGCGACGCGGAGATCCGGACGGATACATCCTTGTTCCGGGCACCGGTGCCCGTGAGGAGTCATGGCCAGTAGAGATAAAGAAGTATGTCAGTCAGGCCGCCTTGGCTCACGTCATCGAGCAGATGCGGCGCTCAGGTGCCAGCGTCCTTGTCACCGAGTACGTCAATCCGAGACTGGCGGACCGTCTCCGCCTGCTCGACGTACCTTTCATTGACACGGCCGGCAATGCCTATCTCAAGTTCCAGCCTTTCTTTGTCTTTGTTCGGGATATGAAGCCGGAACGCAAGCCGGCGAAAGCTGAGAGGCCCAGACCGTTCCGGACCGCTGGGCTCAAGATTATCTTTGCGCTCCTGAGTAAGCCCGAGCTGGTGAACGAGACCTACCGTGGGATCGCGGCTGTGGCACGCGTCGCGCTCGGGAGTGTCGCCGTCGTCATGGATAACCTTGAGAAGCTCGCATTCATCCAGGGAACGGGCGACCAGCGGCAACTAAGCCGGCGGGAGGAAATTCTGCGACGATGGGTTACCGCCTATTCCGAACTACTACGTCCTAAGTTGGTAATCGGGGAATTCGCGACCGAGGAATTTGCCGAGTGGAAAATGATTGATGTCGGTGACGCTTATTGGGGAGGTGAGGTAGCGGCAGCGAAGCTGGTGGGGCATCTGCGCCCGGAGATCATGACCCTCTTCGTTCGTGAGAGGCGCCAGGCTGCAGGCCTGCAGCTCAAGCTCAAGTTGCGAAAGACGAGCAACCCCAACGCAGAACTCCTACAAGCCTTTTGGGATCCGCAACTCGATCCTCCGGAGCCAAATCTTGCCCCTCCACTGTTGGTTTACGCCGACCTAGTCGCAAGCGCGGACCCGAGGAATCTGGAGACTGCGAGAATCCTGTATGAGAAGCGACTCGAAGGACTTGTCCGGGAAGATTGACCCGCTGACCATGGAGATACTCTCCCTTGTCTACGATGCTGCGAAACGTCTCGGAGTCGACTTCTTCGTTGTTGGCGCGACGGCCCGTGACCTGATCCTGCATTACGTCTACGGACTCCAATTGAAGCGGGCGACACAGGATATCGATCTGGGTGTCGAGGTGGGGGACTGGGGCGCGTTTAGCGGCCTCCGCAAAGCGCTCCTTGAAACTGGTCAGTTCGCGCCTTCACAATAGGCGGAGCGAATCATCCACACGAGTGGAGTCCCCCTCCATATTTTGCCTTTCGGTGGGCTAGCGACAGAGGAGGGTGAGATTCGCTGGCCACCCGATTCCGCTGTGGTGATGAGCATGCTCGGGTTTCGTGAAGCCTACCTTAATTCTGTACGGATCCAAGTCCGCCCTTCCCCGCCGGCCGAAGTCGCCGTTGTGAGCCCGGTCGGCCTTACCATGCTTAAGCTGATTGCATGGTCGGAAGCTTCTGCCAACTTGCGCAGCAAACACGCCAACGACTTGGTGTTCATCGTTGCCAATTATCTGGATCTCGGGAACGCCGAGAGGGTTTACGACCACGACGATCTTATGGAGGATTTCGACTACGAGATCACCGGCGGTGTCCTTTCGGCAGAGCTGCAATGCCCCGCCCGGCGCGTTTTTTTTCGGGCGGAGC
>JBHGBF010000266.1:0-7681 GCA_041946865.1 Acidobacteriota bacterium
TGGGTAATTTGGTGTGTACGCCCGTTCCCTGAAGGGGAACAGCAAAGCGGCGTCGCCATATTGCACTGCCTCTTCAGGGCAGAAAGGATTGTTCTGCAACGCTTTCCCAGGGTAGGCGCTCAACTGCGCGCCAACCCTCGGCTGTCTTGCCTAACACCTTCGGCGGACTGCAGGCATTCTCTGATGTTCAGACCTCCAGTTTGCCCGCCCTAAAGGTAACGCGTTTTAGGCATGCCCCCGTGGTACCCAACGCGGTTTGCGCGCTTGTCTGCGTGTCTTTCAGGCAGGGATCTTGATGTAACTGGAGTAGCTCTTTGGCTCGGGCAGGGAATAGCCTTCTTCTCGGAGACCTTCAAGTGAAATTCCAGGGCTTCCCGAATGTTCCTCTCGACCTCTTCTCGAGTTGAACCAGTCGCGACACACCCGGGAACATCAGGGTAGTAGGCCGAATATCCAGTCTCAGTCTCCTCGAGGACAACCAAATACTGTCTCATCTTTTCAGACCAGCCTGTTTCAAAATGCTGTTCTGAGTTTTTGCACCAAGATCATCGTTGGACTTGCCAGCAACAGTCTCTAACCCCTTCTTGGTCGGGTGCTTGTACTGTCGATGGCTACCCGTGTTCGGACCAGATACCACCCGTCTCGTTCGATGATCTCTATTATCTCTCGAACTTTCACCGGACGGCGATCTTAGCATCCGGCCCTGAACCGCCAACCCGCCTGGCTTTATTTTATCCACACCGTCTGGATATTGACGAATTCCCGGATTCCGAACTCCGACAACTCGCGACCGTAGCCTGATTCCTTGATACCTCCGAAAGGCAGACGGGGATCGGAGGCCACCATTCCGTTAATGAAAACCTGGCCCGCCTCAATCTCGCGAGCCAGTCTCCGGGCCTTCTCGAGGTCTCTGGTCCAGAGGCTCGAGCCGAGCCCAAAGGGCGAGTGGTTGGCAAGGGCGATCGCTTGCTCTTCATGGCGAGCGCGTATCAGCGCCGCTACGGGGCCAAAGACCTCCTCGCACGCAGCGGGGACGGCGGGAGTCACTTCGCCGAGCACGGTCGGCGCATAGAAAAAGCCTTTGCCCGGCAGCCTGTGCCCGCCGGTCAGGATCCGGGCCCCAAGCGCAGTCGATTCGGCCACCTGTTTTTCGATTCCCTCACGCAAGTCCTTGCGGGCAAGGGGCCCGACCTGCGTGTCCCGTTCCATCGGCTGGCCGGTCTTCAGGGCGGCAACGGCGGCGACGAAGCGTTCGACAAAACTCGAAAAAACCTCTTCAACGACGATGAACCGCTTGGCGGCAATACAGCTCTGCCCGGTGTTCTGGAACCGGGACTTAACGCCGGTGGTGACTGCAGCGTCCAGGTCTGCATCGGCCAGAACGATGAACGGATCCGACCCTCCCAATTCCAGAACCGTTTTCTTGATGGCGGCTCCTGCTGCGGCCGCAACCTGGCTGCCGGCCAGGTTACTACCGGTCAGAGTCACTGCGGCGATTCTCCGGTCGCTGATCAGCCGCGAAGTTGCGGAACCACGGACCAGGACCGACTGGAAGACGCCCTCAGGGAAGCCTGCCTCCTGAAATGTCTGGGCAATGCTCAAGCTGCAGCCGGGGACGTTCGAGGCGTGCTTCAGAATGGCTGTGTTTCCAGCTATCAGCGCGGGTGCGGCAAAGCGGAAGACTTGCCAGAACGGGAAGTTCCAGGGCATAACGGCCAGGATCGGCCCGAGCGGCAGGAACTGGATGTAGCTCTCCGATGCGGCCGAGGGAGCAGGCTTGTTGGCGAGCAGGTCCGCCCCGATCTCAGCGTAGGTCTCGCAGTTCCAGGCACATTTCTCGATCTCTGCCTCGGCTTCGTTGATGGGCTTTCCCATCTCGGAGGTAATGATCCGGGCCAGTTCGCCTTTCTTTCCTCGGAGCACGGCGGCCAACCCGCGCGCGCACTGTTGCCGCTGCTGAACCGGAGTCCGCCGCCACTTTTGAAAGGCCTCGTCTGACTGCTGCAACGCCCGTTCGATTGCCGCTTCTTCCGCCAGCTCGTAGGTGGCAATTACTTCTTCAGTGGCCGGATTGATGGATTGGATTGTTTTGCTCATCTTGCCTTCATGATAGCAATGGCGGTTTCGACTGCACAGATGGGCAAAGGCCGAGAGTTCGGCGAGTCCGTTGATCTACAAGGAGTTCGCCCGTACACTGGCTCAATGGAAGGAGAAGCCGGCCCCACCCCCACGGAATTTCGCCGTGTCATGAGCCACCTCGTCACGGGCATCACGGTTGTCACCAGCGTGACTTCTGACGGGCAGGTCTATGGCATTACCGTCAATTCTTTTACGTCCGTGTCGCTCCACCCGCTGTTGGTTCTCATCTGCCTGGATAACCGGCTTGCCGGGGTGGACTCCTTCCAAAGGGGAAGTCTGTTTGGCGTGAGTATTCTGGCCGAGGACCAGGAAGAGATCTCTCGCTACTTCGCAAAGCGCGGATTGGACCGTTCTGAGGCTGCTTACTTGACAGGCGCCACCGGGATCCCCCTGGTGGTCGGAGCGCTCGCCACGCTGGAGTGTGAAATCGTGAACGTGTTCCCCGGCGGGGATCACACCATTTTCCTGGGGCAGGTCAAAGCATGCGGGCTGCGCCCGGAGGCCGGGACAAAAGGGGCGCTGGTTTACTACAAGAGCAGGTACCGGCGGCTGGGCTGATAACGACTGCCGGGCCTGGGTGATGATTCCCTGACAGTGCTAAAGCGGTCGGTCGGACACTGCCGCGGGGATCTGCCTGGCGCGCTGGCCGGAGAGTCTCCCGGCCGGTTTATAACTCCAACTCCTGCCCATACTCCGGCACCATGCAGTCCCAACCGAGCTCGTCGTGAATGCGCCGCTCGAGCGCCTCGCAAGCCGATTCTTCCCCGTGAACCAGGAAAGTCCGCCGCGGCGGCTGTTTGAATCGCGAAAGCCAGCAAAGCGTTTCCCGGTAATCCGCGTGCGCCGACAGCTCTTGCATGTGAACGATCTCCGCATTGACCGGAACCAGCGCACCGTGGATTTTCACCTCCTTGGCGCCCTCGACAATCATTCGTCCCCTGGTTCCGGCGGCCTGGTAGCCCACAAACAGAATCATGTTGCGCGGATTCGGCAATCGGGCCACGAGATGATGCAGCACCCGACCGCCGACCGCCATTCCTGAGCTTGACAGGATGATGGCTGGTCCCCGTTCGCGGATGGCCCGCTTGGATTCGTTCTGAGTCCGGGTGACGGTAACCATCTTTCGCAGGTTGTCGAAGCCCCGCTCCATCCGTTGACGCATCTCCTGGTCGTGCTCCTCGGTGTGTATCAGGTACTCGGCGGTGGCGCTGATCGCCATAGGACTGTCAAGGAAAATGGGAACTTCTGCTATTCGGCCTTCTTCGCGCAACTCGGTGAGCAGATAAAGCAGCTCCTGCATGCGCCCGACGGCAAAGGAGGGGACAACGATCGTGCCTCCCCTTGCGACCGTCCGGTTGACCACTTCGCAAAGGCTGACCTTGGCGTCCTGAGCCGGATGCAAGCGATCGCCGTAAGTGGATTCGAGCACCAGGTATTCCGCCTCAAACGGCGGCGAGGGGTCATTGATGATGGGTCGCGAGGAACGGCCCAGGTCGCCGCTGAAGACAATCCGCATGGCGTCTCCGTCAGAGCCGAGGGTCACCTGAACAAAGGCCGAGCCGAGGATGTGACCGGACTGTCCCAGGCGGACGGTGACTTTAGGAGCCACCTTGGCCGGTTCATCAAAGGCAAGCGGCCTCAGGAACCGCAGGCAGGCCCGGGCTTCCGATTCCGTGAAAAGCGGCAGAGCCGGACTGTGCTTGGAGAAGCCTTTCTTGTTGGCGTAGCGGGCATCTTCTTCCTGCAGCCTCCCGGTATCAGGAAGCAGAATCCGGCAAAGACCGATGGTCGAGCTGCTCGCGTAGACAGGGCCTCTGAACCCGTCTTTGACGAGTCGGGGCAAGTACCCGGTGTGATCAATGTGGGCGTGCGTGAGCACGACGGCGTTGAGGCTCCGGAGATCGAACGGAAGCGTCTCCCAGTTCTTCAGACGCAGTTCCTTCAGGCCCTGAAATAATCCGCAGTCAATCAACACCTGCGACCTGCCGGCCGTGACCAGGTGCTTCGATCCCGTAACGGTATGCGTTGCGCCAAGAAAGCGAATGCTCTTCATTCGTACCTCGGCGGAGATTGTAGATGATGGCGCTCGAACGCGCCAGAGCGAGAATGGAACATATTGGATCGCCGACCGCGGAGACGGGCCTTTTACCCGTGCTCTGCCGGGCAAAAAACTCCTCTGAGCGAGACGCCGAAGCGCCACAGTGCAGCCTTCGGCCGCACCGGTTCGAACGGCAAGCAGATGGCATGCCCCACGAGATCCCAACACGCGTTGGCCATTTGACCAGAACAAATTCACCCTGCCTTCCAGCCCGTGGTGATTGATTTCCGCGTGAGATTCTGGTATTTACCTCCAGCCGTCACTTGTTGACATTCCGAGGACGGTGCGAGAGGCGCCAATGAAGCATATTGGAAAAAGCGCCGGGGACTTTTTTCACCCTGCCGCAGCGCTTGATTACCTGCCGCAGGACCATCTTCAGGCTCTGCAACTGAAGCGCCTGCAAATGGTCGTTCAGCGGGCCTATGATTGCGTCCGCCTTACGCGGGTGAGGATGGACGCCAAAGGCCTGCATCCCAATGATATCGGATCGCTGGAAGACATCCGGCATCTTCCGTTTACGGTCAAGACTGACCTGCGCGACACGTACCCCTTCGGGATGTTCGCCAGCCCCATGGAAGAGGTCGTTCGCCTGCATTCTTCGAGCGGGACAACAGGCAAACCAATTGTCGTTGCCTACACGCGGGAGGACCTCGACGTCTGGTCGAGCGTCATGGTCCGCAGTTTTGTCGCCTGCGGGGTCGGCCGGGATGACATCATCCAAAACGCTTACGGATACGGCCTGTTTACAGGTGGCTTGGGAGCTCACTATGGCGGAGAGGCTCTGGGCGCCACCGTCATTCCGATCTCCGGCGGAAACACGGATCGCCAGATCATGGTGATGAAAGACTTCGGCGTGACCGTCATCTGCTGCACCCCGAGCTACTTCGTCCACCTGATCGAGCGCGCCAGGGAATTGGGCGAGGACATCCGCCGGTTTCCCCTTCGTGTCGGGGTTTTCGGGGCCGAGCCTTGGTCGCACGCCATGCGCCGCCACATCCAGGAAGAGTCCGGTATCAGGGCACAGGACATCTACGGCCTGTCGGAAATCATCGGCCCGGGTGTAGGCGTTGAGTGCGAGTGCCAAAGCGGCCTGCACATTTTCGAGGACCATTTCTACCCGGAGATCATCGATCCTATAACCGGGGAGCCCCTCCCGGACGGCACCGAAGGCGAGCTCGTCCTGACCACGCTGAGCAAGAAGGCTATTCCGATGATCCGTTACCGGACTCGCGACATTACCGCCATCCTCCCCGAACCCTGCCCCTGTGGAAGGACAATTCGCCGGATCCAACGGATCTGCCGGCGCAGCGATGACATGTTCATCATCCGCGGCGTCAACGTCTTCCCCTCACAGATCGAAGCCGCGCTCCTGGCCGTGGAGGGGACGGTCCCTCACTACCTCATTGTCCTGACCCGGCAGAAGGGGCTGGATCACATGGAAGTCCAGGTGGAGGTGACCCCTGCGGTTTTCAGCGATACGGTAGGCGCCCTGGAGAACCTGCAGGTGCGCATAGCTAAAACAGTGGAGAATATTCTTGGCATTAGTGTGGACGTCCGGCTGGTCGAGCCGCACACCATAGAGCGCAGCATGGGTAAGGCCAAGCGAGTCCTCGATCAAAGAAACCTCAACTCCTGATGCCGGCGCGGCGTGGGGGCCGAGGCGGTATGCTGAGGCGAATCAGGCCGCGAGCCAAGATGCGGAGGGGTCATTCATGAAATTGCATCAGCTTTCGGTGTTCCTGGAAAACAAGAGGGGCCAACTCAGCGTCCCCTTGAACCTCCTGGCCACAGCCGGGATCGACATTCGGACTCTCTCGCTGGCTGATACTCAACAATTCGGAATACTGAGGTTGATTGTCAGCGACTGGCAGCGGGCCAAGGAGGTCCTCGAAAGCAAACACTGTGTCGTTAACGTGACGCAGGTGGTGGCTATAGAAGTACCGGATGAACCCGGTGGTCTGGCGGAAGTCGTCAAGGTCATCGACCACGCGGACGTCGATATCGAGTACATGTACGCCTTCACTTTCCGCACTGGCCGCGCCGTCCTGATATTCCGTTTCAACGAGCCCGACGCGGCTATCAAACAGCTTCAGGCGGAGGGCGTCAACGTCATGGGAAGTCAAGAGTTCCAGGAACGATTCCCGGGTTGATCCACGCGGCCGAGTTTAAGCTGAAAGCTGATCGCTGATCGCAGACCGCTGACAGCTTCTAACAGGTAAATTCTCAGATTTCGAGACCTGGCACCTATGACCATTGCAAAAGTGATCGCGGATCAGCTCGAACATGCTTCCTGGATCAGGAGGATGTTCGAGGAAGGCATGCGACTGAAGCGGGAGCGCGGCACGGAAAACGTCTTCGACTTTACGCTGGGGAATCCTGATCTCGAGCCGCCCCCGGCCGTCATCAGCTCGGCCATTGCCTGTCTCCAGAAGCGGAAGGCCGGCAGTCATGCTTACATGCCTAATGCCGGCTTTCCTGAGGTGCGGGAAACGATCGCCGAAAAGCTCTCCGCAGCCACGCGCTTGAGCTACACCGAACAGCACGTGGTCATGACGGTGGGAGCTGCCGGAGGGTTGAATACCGTCCTCAAAGCCATACTTGACCCGGGCGACGAGGTGATCGTCCTGGCTCCTTATTTCGTCGAATACGCGTTCTACATTTCCAACCACGGCGGCAAGGTCGTAGTCGTCAACACCGGCCCGGAGTTCCTTCCCGACATCCCGGCAATCAGGCGCGCCGTCACAGACCGGACTCGGGCGATCATCGTCAATTCCCCGAACAATCCCACCGGTGTGGTGTATCCGCCGCGGGTGTTCGAGGAACTGGAGGACTTGCTGCGAGGTCTCGATCACGATGTCCTGCTCTTGAGCGACGAGCCTTACAAGGCCCTGGCATTCAGCGGAGTCCGTCCCCCGGAAGTCGCCACCTTTATCACTCGTTCCATCCAGGTCTACTCCTGGTCGAAGGCCCTTGCTATACCGGGAGAACGGATCGGGTTTATCGCCATCTCTCCCCGGGTGCCCGACGCTGCCCGACTGTTCGATGCCTGCTCCTTTACCATCCGAATCCTCGGATTCGTCAATGCTCCTGCGCTTTGGCAATGGGTCGTGGCGGAATGCTGGGACCAGGCCGTGGATGCGACGATTTACGAGGAGAAGTGTGATCTGCTCTGGGAGGCGCTGCGGCGTATCGGATATGAAGTGGTCCGCCCAGGCGGCGCCTTCTATTTGTTCCCCAAATCCCCCATCCCTGACGACGTCGCCTTCATCGACGTGTTGAAAGACGAGGGTATCCTGGCCGTACCCGGCAGCGGCTTCGGCTCGCCGGGCCATTTCCGGCTCTCTCTGACCGTCCCGATGCAGTCCATCGAACGCGCGATCACCGGCTTTCAGCACGCTTACCGCCGGGCCAGGAGCGGGGCATGACGCCTGGACGTCCCAGTCC
>JBHGBF010000267.1:0-7678 GCA_041946865.1 Acidobacteriota bacterium
GTGCGCAAGGGGCATGCTGAACTCCAAAAGCGCCTGCCGCTTCGCTCGCAGAAAACTGAACGGTTACTAAGAGAAACAGAACCGAAGTGGCGCCGAACTGCTTCTCCTCAGTTCGGCCTCTTGAAGATGAAGAAAAGCGGCCGAGCATCCTGGTCATTATTCGACCGGGTATCGGTATTGTTATCCAGGATGAGGTAGACCCGTTTACGGTCCATGCAGAGGCCTTCAGCCTTCCCGTAGGTTGCATCCCGGTAACTGTAGGCAGGGTCGCGCAGTGTGCGGCCGAACGACCAGAATTGTTTGGCGCGGAAGCGTTCCCCATCCTGCCGCATTTCAGCTACACCTTCATCCGACCGCATGAGGGCGAAAAGTCGATCCTTCTCGAGATAGAGATCGGAAAAGTCCGGCGGCCGACCGTAGGGGGAATCCCAGTCTCTTTCGTCACAGTTCCAGACCTGGGTCTCGGTCCGCCGGCCGCGGAGGGTCACTTTGAGGATTCCGCGCGCCTGGCGTTCGGCGCAGAGGAAGAACTGGCGGGGGGAGATGCAAGCGATACCCTCCAAGCCCCCATTGTTGATCTGGAAAAGGCCTTTCTTCCAGCCAACTTCGTACATGTCCGGCGTGACCCATTCGGCTTTCCGTCCGTCCGGGCTCACATGAAGAACGCGAGATGTCGACTCGCTGACCAGGTAGAAGTCCCCCTTCTTGTCGTGACTGATCCCCTCGAAATCCAATTTGCCGACACCCTCCGAGGCGGGAGCGGTAAAACGAACATGAGGCCGGAGAACAGCAACCGTCTCGCCTGTCTTCAGCTCGTAAATTGTCTGATCGTCGTTGTCCGACACCACGAACAGCCGATTGTCTCGGATCGTCATGCCGGATGGTTCCCTCGCGCCTTCCACAGGAAGGGCGCAGACGAGCTCAAGCTCAATCGGAGGAGGGGCGGTCAGCTGTGCCGAAAGCGATACCAGCAGGAGAAGGATAGGGATGTGTATCAACATGTTCACACCATTCTAAATGTTTCCGCATGTTTCCGCCTGCCTGCGGGCAGTCCTCTTTATCACAATCCAAGGGTTAGCCCGAAGCAGTTTTGCGGCGCCTGCTGGCTGCTCTCCGAACCGTTTTGCAGAACATCCAGTCCAAGAAGCGAGTCTAAGATTGTAGCTGTTCCCGTCGTTAAGATTTGTAGACGAGGTGATCAGGCCCCCGAGCGGAGGACATATGATAGCCAACTTACCCCGGCGGATTCTCTTGAGTCTCATGATCTTGTGCTCCCTGGTGCTGGTTTCCGCAACCGGACTCTTCCTAAGCAACCAGACGCTAACGCCGCCCAAAGGCGCTACGGCGCAGTCACGTCCTGACCTCAATTGGCCTGCAGTGGACCTGGCGATCTCTGAAGGCAGATTCAACGAGGCCCTGCCAATCGTCGACAAGATCCTCGAGCAGGCGCGCGACAAGGGCGACACGCAGAACTGGACCAAAGCGCTGGTGCGGGGTGTCCAGTTGCGGATGGGTTTGCATGGCTATGAGACGGCTGTACGTTTCCTGCGCGACGAGAAGTGGCCCGAAGACCGGATGAATCAGGCGGTCCTCGGCATGTATTACTCTCAGGCCCTGCAGACCTACTACTCCGGCTATTCCTGGGAGATCAACCGTCGCGAGCCGGTCGGGACCGATCTTCCCGCGGACCTGAAGGCTTGGACGCGTGACCAGATATTCGGAGAAGCTCGTCGGGCTTACGAACAGTTGTGGAAGAGCCGTACGGCGCTTGGCGAGCTGCCGATCACTCAGCTGTCCGAATACATTCAGCCAAATGACTATCCCGCCGGCGTCCGCAATACTCTGCGTGACGCGCTGTCCTATTTCTATGTGGCGCTTCTCTCAAACACCTCCTTCTGGAAGCCCCGGGAGGAGAACGAGATCTACCAGCTGGATCTGCCGGATCTCCTGTCAAAACCGTCCAGGACTCGGGCGGCGGCGGCGGCCGGTAGTCCGGCCAGCCAAGACCCCTCAGCCTCCGGCGCCTTCCCTCACCCCCTGATCCGGACGGTCGAGGTGCTGAAGGACCTGGAGAGCTGGCATGCGAGCGCCGGTCGCCGTGAAGCGGCTTTAGAGGCGCGCCTGGAGCGCCTGCGGCGATTACATGCCGCTTTCTCCCAGGAAAAGGATCGCAAACGGATCAAGGCCGCGCTCGAGGATGTCCTCGCCGGATACCGCGATGTGCCTTGGTGGTCGATGGGCCAGGCCCTGCTGGCCGAAATGGTTCGGGAGGAGGCGGAGCCAGGAAAGCTCGCTCGAGCCCGCCGGATTGCTCAGGCAGGGTCTGACATTTACCCTGACTCGACAGGCGGAAAACGGTGCCTTCATATAATCAAGGCCATCGAGCAGCCGGACTTCAGCCTGGAGTCGATGGCCAGTGATGCGGAGCAGAAGCGGTCTGTACGCGTCTCTCACCGCAATATCGGAAAACTGTATCTTCGGGCCTATCGAGTGGATTTGCCGAACCGGCTCACTACGGCTCGAGACTACAACCTCCTTCTGAACAATGACGAACAGTGGAGGGTCATGCAGTCGGCCAAACCCGAGGCTGAATGGACCTGTGACCTGCCGGCCACTCCGGATTTTGAAACTCATCACACCTACGTGACCCCGCCGCTCCGCCGCACCGGCTACTACGTGATTATCGCGTCGGCAAACAGGAGTTTCACGAAGCAGCTCAACCAGCTTCAGGGCCTGAATTTCATCCTGACCAACCTCGTCGTGCTCGTCCGCGAAGAGGCCGGGGACTTCGAAGCCCAGGTGCTGTCGGGGAAGACGGGACAGGCGGTAAGAGGCGCGGAGCTCGACCTCTATCGTTACGACTGGCGTCAAGGACATCGCCGTGTCGACACGGTGATGACCGGCGCGGACGGCACGGCTCGCTTCCGGTTCGCGCAAGGCAGATCGGACGAAGGGTACTATTACGCTCACTTCCTGGTCGCCCGGCACGGAAGTGATATCACGGTCAACGCCAACGGCGTCAGGTTGCATGGACACGAAAGGCCGGGGCCCGTTTTGCGCAGCTTGGTTTACACCGACCGGAGCGTCTACCGGCCCAATCAGAAAGTCCTCTGGAAGATACTGGCCTTTAGTGAAACGGAGCGGCAGAGATTCGCGCCGGCGACTTCCGCCCAGGTCAGGGTGAGCCTGGTCGATGCCAACAACCAGGAAATCGAGACGCGCTCCGTGACGACCAACGAATTCGGAACCGCCTCGGGCGACTTCCTGATTCCCTCCGGACGAGTGCTCGGTCGCTGGTACCTCCGAACGTCAGCGGGCAACGGGATGGGCGTCATCCGGGTGGAAGAATACAAGCGACCGACCTTTGAGGCGTCGCTCAAGGATCCGGATCCGGCATTGAGACTCAATCGGGCGGCCGTCGTCAAAGGCGAGGCCCGGTACTATTTCGGTCTCCCCGTGACGAACGGGTCGGTCAACTGGAGGGTTACGAGGGAGCCGGTCTACCCCTGGTGGTGGGGTTGGTACGGTTGGGGTGGTTCGGGGACCCGGTCGCAGACCATCGCGGTCGGGACTGCGCCGCTGGCAGAAGACGGCACTTTCCAGATAGCGTTCAGCCCCACAGCCGATGAGCGGGATGCAGAAAGATCGCGCGCGATCAGCTACCGCTATAAGGTCACCGCCGATGTCACCGACGAAGGCGGCGAGACGCAGACCGCCGAACGCCAATTCCGTGTGGGGTTTGTCGCAGTTGAGGCCAGGATCAGCCCGGATCGAGACTTCTTCCGCGAGAACAGCGCTGTTGGCGTGAAGATATTTCGAACCAGCCTCGACGGGGCGCCGCTTCCGGGCAAGGGGACGTGGCGACTGGTTTCGCTCGTTCAGCCCGAAAGGGCCGTCCCTCCGGCGGATCTCCCCGTCTTGCCCTCCCCGGCCGGTCAGGTCCGGAAATCTGCCGAAGACGTGCGGACTCCGGGCGACATGCTGCGGCCGCGCTGGCGGCCCGAATATTCACCCGAGAGAGAGATGCACTCGTGGGCGGACGGGCCTGAAAAGGCGCATGGCGAGCTGGCGCATGACGCCAAAGGCCATGCGTCCGTTCGCTTTGAGCGCCTGGAACCCGGGCCCTACAGGCTGTACTACAAAACGACCGACGCTTTCGGCGTCCCCTTCGAGACCTTCTCCGAGCTGGTCGTGACCGGGCCGAACACCAGTCTGGCTCTTCCTGCCCTTTTCATGACGGAGAACACGAGCTGCAAAGTGGGCGAAACCGCGCGCTTTCTGGCCCTATCGGGACTTCCCGGGCAGCCCATGTTCTTCGAGGTCTACAAAGACACGCGACTGATCGAACGTCGGGCCTTGGTGAGCGGCCGGGACCGGACAATGATCGAGCTGCCGGTAACGGAGGCCGATCGGGGCGGGTTTGGGGTGCGGCTGGTCACCGTGGTGGACCACCAGTTGATCGAGTTTCACCGCATGGTCTCCGTCCCGTGGGACAACAAGGAATTGAAAGTTGAGTTCTCGACATTCCGCGACAAGCTGCGGCCGGGGGGCCAGGAAACCTGGAAACTGACGGTGAAGAACCCGTCCGGGCAGGAAGTGGGGACAAAGGCCGCGGAAGTCCTGGCTTACATGTACGACCGGAGTCTGGAGGTTTTTGAGCCGCACAACCCGCCGAGCCTGCGCGGACTCTGGCCCTACCGGGCCCAGCTGGCAGGGCTCAGCTGCACCCTGGGGCTTGCTCCCGGCCAGGTCATCTGGGATCAGCAGTCTCTCCCAGACTACCCGACTCTCCGAGAGGATGAGCTGCTCCTTTTTTCGGGCTACGGCATCGGGGGACCCGGAGGGCGGCGCGGAAGGCCTCGGTTCGGGGGCGTGGGGGTAAGGCTGGACGGGGCTGTCGCGAAGAGCGCTGTCGCCGCTGAAATGGCGCCTCCGCTGCCTGCGGCTCCCGGCGAGACTAGAGCCAAGGACGAAAAGAAGACCAGTGGCGCCGAACCTGACCAGACGGGTACTCCCACCCCCTTGCGCGCAGACTTCTCCGAGACTGCCTTCTGGCAGCCACATCTGCTGACCGGGCCTGACGGGTCCGTCACAATCGAGTTCAAGGTCCCCGATTCAGTCACCTCCTGGAACGTCTGGGTCCACGCCTTTACGCGGGATCTCCTCGGGGCCTCGCTAAAGCAGGAAACACGCAGTGTCAAAGACCTGATGACTCGCCCGTATCTGCCCCGGTTCCTGCGTGAAGGCGACCAGGCCGAGTTGAAAGTCGTGGTGAACAACGCCGGCGAAACTGAGCTTCAGGGCGAAGTGACGCTGGATATCGTCGACCCGGCTACGGAAAAGAGCCTCCTCGGCAAGTTTGCCTTGAGCCCACAGGCCGCCCGCCGGCCGTTCCACGTCAAGGCGGGAGGCGGCACGAATGTGGCTTTTTCGCTGGTCGCCCCTCCGGAAGTCGGTTCAGTGGCTTTTAAAGTGATTGCGACTGCAGGCGATTTAAGCGACGGCGAGCTTCGTCCGTTGCCGCTCCTGCCCGGCCGCATGCATCTGTCGCAGTCGCGGTTCGTGACGCTGCGCGATCAGGCCAGGCGTGAGCTGAAGTTCGAGGATCTTCAGAAGACCGATGATCCGACTCGCATCAACGACCAGATGGTGGTGACGGTTGATGCCCAGCTCTTTTATTCGGTCTTGTCCTCCCTGCCTTACCTGGTTAACTACCCGTACGAGTGCACGGAGCAGACGCTGAATCGATTCCTCTCGTCCGGGATTCTCACGAGCCTCTATAGGGACTACCCAGCCGTCGCCCGGATGGCCGAGGAATTTGCCAAGAGAACGACCCGTTTTGAGACGTTCGACAGCGTGGATCCTAACCGGAAGATGGCGCTCGAAGAGACCCCCTGGCTCGTCGAAGCCCGGGGCGGGAGCGAACGAGCAGAAGACTTGACGCCGGTGCTCGACCCGAGAGTCGCCAAGGCCGAAAAAGAGGCGGCCCTGGCCAGGCTGCGAAAAGCCCAGACCGCCATCGGCGGATTTCCGTGGTGGCCCGGCGGCCCGCCTTCGCCCTACATGACCCTTTATCTCATGTACGGTTTCGCGAAAGCGGCTGAATTTGGTGTGGAGGCGCCGAAAGACATGGTCCAGCGCGGCTGGGGCTACCTGGCGCTCCATTTTCGCGAGAACTACAAGCAGCGCATGATCGAGGAGAACTGCTGCTGGGAGTTCCTGACCTTCCTCAACTACGTGGCATCCTGTTACCCGGATGCCTCCTGCATGGGCGACGCCCTGACAGCCGAGGAACGGGACCAGATCCTCAGACACTGCTTCAGTCACTGGAAGGAGCATTCTCCCTACTCGAAATGCCAGCTGGCGCTCACTCTCAAGCGCATGAACCGGCCGGGGGATGCCGAGCTGGTCTTCAGGAGTGTCATGGATTCGGCGAAGACGACGCCGGACGAAGGAACTTTCTGGGCGCCTGAAGACCGTGCCTGGCTCTGGTATAACGACACGATCGAGACACACGCCTTCGCCTTGCGGACCATCCTGGAGTTGACCCCAGCAGACGAGCGGAAAGACGGCCTGGTGCATTGGCTGTTCCTGAACAAGAAACTCAACCACTGGAAGTCCACGCGGGCCACGGCGGAAGTCATCTACTCTCTGGCGCACTACTTGAAAGCGGAGGGCACCCTCGGGAATCGCGAAGAGGCGACGGTGACGATCGGTCCGAGGCAAACGCGGCTGGTCTTTGAGCCGGATCGTTACACCGGCAAGAAGAACCAGATCGTAGTCCCCGGTGATGAAGTGGATGCGAAAGCCGGCCAGATTGTGGTGGAAAAGCCGAGCCAAGGATTGATGTTTGCCTCCGCCACCTGGCATTTTTCAACCGAGCGTTTGCCGGAGGAAGATCGAGGAGACCTGCTTTCCGTCTCCCGCAAGTATTTCCGGCGCGAAACGACGGCCGACGGGTTTGCCTTGAAGCCTTTGGCCGACGGTAACACGCTTCAGCCCGGCGATGAAGTGGAAGTGCAGCTGTCCATCCGGGCAAAGCACCCGTGCGAGTACGTTCACTTGCGTGATCCGCGCGCGGCCTGCCTCGAGCCGGGTACCGCAGTGTCCCGCTACAAGTGGGACCTGGGGATCGGGTGGTACGAAGAGGTCCGCGACTCGGGGACCAACTTCTTCTTCGAATGGCTCCCGCAGGGCGAATACACGCTGAAGTACCGCTTGAGGGCCAACATGTCGGGAACCTTCCGCGTAAGCCCGGCCACACTGCAATCGATGTACGCACCGGAGTTTGCGGCGTATTCGGCGGGCGCTGTTTTGAAGATCGGCCCGGGTGCCGCCAAGGCGACAGATTAGTTGCAGGATCCTGCTTGGGCCTGGCTCTCAAAACCCCGCCTGGCCTCAGGCGAGCGACGTTCCGGCGTCCGTACGATATCCGTCGAGGAGTCCGGCCTTTCAGGCCGAGGAGTCGGGCCTTTCCAGTTACCGGTTACCAGTTACCAGTTGCCGGTTCCCGGTTGTTGCCGGTTACCGGGTGCCGGGTGGCCGGTTACCGGTTACCGGTTGCCGGTTACCGGTTGCCGGTTACCAGTTACCAGTTGCCGGTTACCGGTTACCGGTTACCGGTTGCCGGCTTGAGCCCGAAAGAGTTCTGAGGGGCCTTCGGGCTTGAAGCGAGAGT
>JBHGBF010000268.1:0-7654 GCA_041946865.1 Acidobacteriota bacterium
GCTGCGCTTGCGGCTCTGTGGCGCTTTCGAGCCTCGCCGTACGAAGACTGAGGGGTTACAGGTGAGGGTCAGGCGGATGATGAAAACGAGCCTTCGTTGTGGCCCGGACTCTCCGGAGTCCGGTGTCGGGCTCGCGAGAGCCCGGCCAAAAAGCGGCCGGGCGGCGGACTCCCTTGAACGACAGTCCGGCCGCAATAGACCGCCCGCCCGAATGTCCGATGGTGTTCCCAAAGCAGTGGGGCAGCTACTACAAACTTGTGGAATTCTGGCAATCCTTACCATATACTGAAAGCGCTTTCGGGCGGCGGCGATCTCGCTCGAGCTGAGAGAAGAGGGAGTGGTTTATGAAGCTGGGCGTGGACGTGGGAGGAACCTTCACGGATTTCGTCCTGATCGATCAGGCTGACCAATCAATTCGCATCACCAAGACCCCGTCGACCCCCTGGTCGCCTGACGAGGGCGTCATCGAGGGGATCCGCAAAGTCTCCCGCCTCTTTTCGATCGATCCGGCGGGCATCGACTTTCTGATTCACGGGACGACCGTAGCCACCAATGCGCTTATCGAAAGAAAAGGTGTGAATGCGGCCTTGATCACGACTTGCGGCTTCCGCGACGTCCTGCATATTGCCCGGCAGGTCCGGCCGAAGCTCTACAACTTTTTCGAGCGCCGGCCCGAGCCTCTGATCCCTCGGTACCTGCGCTACGAGGTCCTGGAGAGGACGCTCTTCAACGGTGAGATCTGCGAGCCTTTGGATGAGGATGCAGTGCGGTCGACGGCCCGCTCGATCCAGGCGCAGGGGATCAGGGTTGTGGCTGTTTGTCTCCTGCATTCGTACGCGAACCCGAGCCATGAGCAGCGGGTCCGGGAAATCCTTTTGGAAACAGCGCCGAACCTGCGTGTCTCTCTCTCGAGTGAAATTCTGCCGGAGTTTAAGGAGTACGAGCGGATGAGCACGACCGTCATCAACGCTTACGTGATGCCAATCGTGGAGCAGTACCTGCAGCAGATCATGACCGGCATCAAGCACCTGCAGGTGCCGTCGGACCTCCATATCATGCAGTCGAACGGCGGAGTGATGACTTCCGAAACGGCCTCCAAGAAGAGCGTCCACACGGTGTTGTCCGGGCCGGCGGCCGGGGTGCTCGGCGGGGTGACGCTGGCGAAGATGGCGGGCGAGGAGAACGTCATCACGATCGACATGGGAGGGACGAGCTTCGATGTCTCCCTGTCTTACCGGGGGGAGCCGACCTACACGATGGAAAGCGACATCGGCGGTCACATCGTGAAAATCCCGATGATCGACATCAAGACTCTCGGCGCCGGAGGCGGGAGCATTGCCTGGGTGGACTCAGGCGGAGTCCTCCAGGTCGGACCGGACAGCGCCGGCGCTCACCCCGGCCCGGCCTGCTACGGCGCCGGAGGCCAGGCGCCGACTGTGACTGACGCTAACCTCACGTTGGGCTATCTGAATCCCAGCTACTTCCTGGGGGGCGAGATGCGTTTGGACCCAGAACTGGCGCGAGCGGCCATCCAAAAGCGAATCGCAGAACCCATGGGTCTGAGCAGCGAGCAGGCAGCCGAAGGAATCCTGAGGGTAGTCAATGCGACCATGATCCGCGGAATCCGGATGGTGTCGGTTGAACGGGGGTACGATCCCCGGGAGTTCGCCCTGGTCTGCTTCGGCGGCGCGGGTCCGGTTCATGCGGTCAAGCTGGCCCAGGAGCTTGGAATTCCACGCATCCTGGTGCCCGAGAGCCCGGGAGTCAACTGCGCCCTTGGCCTGCTCATGGCCGATTTTCGGCATGATTACTCGCAGACATTCTTGCGGCAACTAAGGACCTTGTCGCCGGGCGAGCTTAACGAGGCATTCCGGGCACTCGAGGAAAAAGCCACTGAACAGATGCTTCGCGAAGGCATCGAGGCGCAGCAGATAGTTTTGATTCGAAGCCTGGACCTCCGCTATCAGGGCCAGGGCTACGAGCTGGAGGTGCCGGCGCCGAACAAAGAGTACGGCCGAGAAGACCTTTACGCGCTAGCCGAGGATCTGGGCAAACTCCACGAGGCCAAATACGGTTACCAAATGGCGGCGCGAACGGCGGAGATTGTGAACCTGAGACTATCCGCCATAGGGCTGCTCTCGAAGCCCCGACTGGCGGAGGAAGAACCGCGCGGGGAGAATCCCGAGGCGGCGAAGAAGGGGAGCCGTCGGGTGTACTTCGAGGGCGAGTTCCATGAAGTGCCCATCTATGAGAGGCGTCGCCTTGTTTGTGGAAACAGGGTGGCGGGTCCCGCGATCATTGAGCAGCTGGATTCTACGACTGTCCTTTTCCCCGGCTCCTCGGCTGAGGTAGACAGAAGGCGCAATCTCCGCATCCGTGTTGAAAAGCCGAGAGCTGACGACTGACAGCTGACCGGTGACTACGAAGGATTACGTCATGAGCAATAGTAACAGTGAATTCCCAGTCGACATGATCACGCTCCAGGTCGTGATGAACGCCTTGAACTCGATAACCGACGAGATGAACATGGCGCTCATCCGGACGGCCTATTCGACGAACATCAAAGACCGGCGTGATTGTTCTTGCGCCGCCTACACGGCGCAGGCCGAGGTTCTATCCCAGACGGAGCTCGGGTCCCCGGTTCACCTGGGTATCATGCCGTCCGCCCTGGATCATGTCTTTGCCGGCTTTCGCCTGGAAGATCTCGAGGAAGGCGATCATGTCATTGTCAATGTCCCGCATCCGACCGGCCCTGGGCACCTGAATGACGTCACGATGGTCTCTCCTGTTTTCGTGGACGGCCAGGTTGCCTTCCTGGTCGCCAACATGGCGCATCACGTCGACGTGGGGGGATACGCGCCGGGCAGCATGGGCTTGGGACTGCGGGAGATCTACCAGGAAGGTCTGCAAATCCCGCCTTTGAAAATCGTGAAGCGAGGCCGCGTTGATGCCGGCATCATGGCCTTCATCAAGCAGAACGTCCGAACCAGCATGGAAGTCGAAGGCGACATGCATGCCCAGATGGCCTGCAACAACGTTGGACGCAAGCGCCTGCAGGAGCTCGCCTCCCGCTACGGGATGGACATGCTGAACGCCTACATCAAGGAATTGTTCGACTACTCGGAAAGGCGGATCAGGGCCGGGATCAGGTCCATCCCACCCGGAGTTTACAGTTTCGAAGACTTCATCGAAGGTACACCTCTGACGTCACCACTGATCAAGGTCAAGGTTGCCGTGACGGTGGATGAGGACTCGATCCTTTTCGACTTCACGGGGACAGACCCACAGGTGGGTGACTCGATCAACAGTAACCTGGCCTGTGTCAAGAGCGCCTGTTATTACGTGGTCAAGGTGCTCGTCGACCCCGGATTGCCGCCCAACATCGGCTCGTACCGGCCCATCCGGATCATCGCGCCGGAAGGGACGGTGATCAACGCCAAGGCCCCGGCGGCCATCGGAAATTCGACCATCATTACGGCTCCCAAAGTCGTCGACGTTCTCCTGGGGGCGCTCGTTCAGGCGGTTCCGAAACGCGCCGCGGCCGCCTCCAACGGAGTCACGAGCCTCTTCAACATCGGAGGTCTCGACCCCGGCTCCGGCCGGCTCTTCAATTATGTCGAGACTTACGCGGGCGGGCAGGGGGCCATGCACAGCCAGGACGGTATGGACGCGGTCCAGTGCCATATGACCAACACGCGGAACGCGCCGGTCGAGGTGATCGAGTCGAGCTATCCCCTGCGCATCCGCAGTTATGGCCTGGTTCCCAATTCGGACGGGCCCGGCACCTTCCGTGGAGGTTTGGGAATGCGGCGCGAAATCACGGTTGCGGCCCCCCATGCCATGCTCACCGTCAGCACCGACCGGTCAGTGCTGCGACCCTGGGGTGTGATGGGCGGGATGGACGGGGGCAATTCCGCCTGCCTGCTGGAAGGACCCGATGGGAAAGTGGAGAAGCTGTCCTATTCGAAAATGACGAGGCCGGTCGAGCAGGGATCGACCGTGACGATCATAACGCCGGGTGCCGGCGGCTGGGGGGACCCGCTCGAGAGAGATCCCGAGCGGGTGCTTTGGGATGTCCGCGAAGAGCTGATTTCGCCGGAGCGCGCCCGGGAATGCTACGGAGTCGTCGTGAAGCAGACCGCAGGCGGATATCAAATCGACGAGGAGGAAACGGCGGCGCTGAGACGGCGTAGCCGAAATGTGGGTCAAGCAAAGACCGCGCAGTGCCTCAAGGAGGATGGAAAGAGTGGAGAACTTCAAGATACGTCCCAGGTTGGCTGAAATCCCGGCTGAACAGCGCCGGGTGCTCCTCGTCGGCGCGCTCTCGGTATTGGAGCGGACCGGCGTCCGGGTGGGACATACGGAGGCGCTCGAGCTTCTGACGCAGGCCGGCAGCAAAGTGAGCGCGGACTTCACGGTGAGGATCTCTCCCGGCCAGGTCGAAAAGGCAATACAGACGGCCCCCAAGCGCGTCGCGATCTACAATCGCGAAGGAAAGGCGGCGCTCGAGCTGGGAGGTCCGAGCACGGGCGGGCTGAACACCTACTACGGCACCGGCTCCGACTTGAAGAACACTTACGATCTGGAGACCGGCCTGCTGCGCGCGACCGTCGGTGAGGATATCGCCCGGATGGCGCGGCTGGTTGATGCTCTACCCAATCTCGATTTCCTGATGTCTTACGGCATCCCATTTGACACTCCGTTTGATCGTCTCTACCGGATGGAATTCTTCCAGATGGTGAGCAACTCGTCCAAACCGATCGTGTTCACGTCCGATCACGGGGAGGACAGCCGGCGCATTATCGAGATGGCGGCGGCGGTGGCAGGGGGCTTGGCGCAGTTGCGGGAACGGCCCTTCGTGCTCAACTACAGCCAGCCGACTTCTCCGCTGCAGCATTCGGAAGATGCTCTGGGCAAAGTTCTCGTCTGCGCGGAGCTCGGCATTCCGGTGGTTTACCCTCCCGGGATGATTCCGGGGGCTACAGCCCCGACGACCATGGCCGGCGCGGTGACGCAGTCACTTGCCGAATCCTTGAGCGCCTTGGTGATCCATCAGCTGAAGCGCCCCGGTGCCCCGATCGTCCTCTGCGGGGCGCACGGTTGGATGGACATGTCTTCCGCCATCAATGTGTACGCGGCGCCTGGCCGACTGCTCACGCAGGCTGTCCTGGCCGCGATCTATCAGGATTTCGGCCTTCCTACCTGGGGATTCGGTGGCTGCACGGACGCGCAGTCGTTCGATCAGCAGGCGGGGGCTGAGTTCGGAATGCTGAACCTTTGGGCAGCTTTGTGCGGCGTCAACCTGGCTCATGATACCGGTTATCTGGGAAGCGGCCTGATAGGCGCCTTGGGCGCGGTCCTCTTCAACGACGAGAATGTCGGTTTCGTCCGTCACCTGCTTTCCCGCGGTATGGATGTCAATGCCGACACCCAGGCGTTGGACGTCATAGACCGCGTGGGCCCGGCCGGCAATTATCTCGATGACGACCATACACTTAGACATTTTCGGGAGGAGCTGTGGCGTCCTACGGTCTCTAACCGAGACCGTTATGAGGCTTGGGAATCCAAGGGGGGAAAAGAGCTGCGACGCGCAGCGGACGACGAGGCCATGCGGATCCTGTCCCGACACGCCGTGCCCACTTTGGATCAGAGAGTCATGGGCGAGTTGAAGCGAATACTGGAGCTTTAGAACATCAATGGAGAGGAGGTCCGGATTGAGAATATTAGTCCTATCCCCTTTTGGGGAAACAGAGCCGTACGGAGAGGAGAACCTGAAAACTGTCGCGCGCGCGGACGTCGAGTTTTCATTTGAGAGCTTGAAGGAAGTTTTTCCTCTCCCCTATAACACCTATCGCTACAATGTCCTCAAATGCACGGACGCTGCTGTTGAACGGATTGTCAAGGCCGAGCGTGAAGGCTACGACGCGGTGGTCCTGTCGTGCATGTACGATCCCGGCTTGTTCGAAGCGCGGGAAGTGGTCGACATCCCGGTTATGGGGACCCTTGAGGCGTCCGGCCTCGTCTGCATGATGATGGGACAAATGTTCTCCATCGTCTGCCCGGAACAGGTCGTGACTTCCGTCTTGCGCCGGACGATCGACGCCTATGGTTTTACTCCGCGGTGCGCCTCGCTTAGGCATATAGACGTGGTCGCCTGCGATCTGTACCCCGACCGCACCCCGACCGACGAGATCATGCGGCGGCTGGTCGAGGTCGGGCGCAAGTGTGTCGAAGACGGCGCGGAGATCCTGATCCCCGGCTGCTCGATCATCGGCGCTCTTTACACGAAAGCCTTCGGGCGCGATCCCGTCGAAGTGATCGGCGTCCCCGTCCTGGATCCGCAGTTAGTCGCCTTCAAGATGGCCGAAATGATGGTAGACCTGCGGGTGAAGGCCGGCTACCCGGCCGTGAGCCGGATCGGGATGTGGAAGAAGCAGCCTCGACAGGAATTCCTGTACCTGCGGGAATGGCTGGCCAGCCACAAGCCGGCGCTTAATTACTACCACCGGGAGCTTGGGGCGAAGGAAGAACCAGGCAAGGCGAAGCAGGTTTGAGCTCGATCGCCTCTGAAATTGGCCGCCAGGCCGCCCAGAACCTGAAGTGCCAGCTTTCTTGGCGTAGTTCGGCCGTTGCCGCTTGAAGCGAACACGATACGGCTTCATCGGCAACGGCCCGGTCCGGCTCCGTCAAAAACGCTGGGCTCTGCAGGCTTCTGTGGCGCTTCGGAGCCTGGCTCGCCAGTCCTTCCTCTCACCCTGCTGCTCGAGCAGCCACTGCCGAAGTGGGGGACACTGGCGGACCTTTTCCAGCGCTCCAAAACTGTCTTTGACATCCGGCAATTCGATTTTTCAATGCGTCCCCAACCATTTGCCGCACCTCGGCCTTGCTCTTGCCCTGTTCCCGAGCCCGCTTTCTTTCCTTTACGGCTATCCGCACCCGGGCATACGCGGCCGCGAGTCGAAGATGCTCCTTCAACTCTTGAACCATCGACCGAAACTTGACGAAAGCTGAGGAAGGGTCGCCGCGAGTCGAAGATGCTCCTTCAACTCTTGAACCAGCTCCACCGGTGCGACCACCAAAGGGAAGCCGGATTTGCAGAGCGAGAAGTCTGTTTGCTCGAGCCCTTTCAGAGCCGTCTGCAGCTCCTCTAGATCCGCCCTTGGATCCGGGGTGCCGGCGCCCGCGTTGCAGGAAGCGTCTCTCGGATTCACTTCCCGGAAGAACGGGGTCATATCTTCGCCCCAGACCCGGCACCCGCAGCGAACGTCACCCAGTGCTTCAAGCGCTCCTGCCATTGCCGTGCCCGCCTCGCCATAAACCCCCGAAGTGAACTCCCGAAGCAGTTCCACGGACGGAGTCGCAGGATTCCACAGTTTCTGGGCGCCGACGTAGATGGTTGGCAGATTCATCCGATGATGAACGAGATCAGCATTGTGCCAGGCCAGTTTCCGGGCGGCATCAGGCGCCATCGGAGCAAAATCGTGATCCATGATCCGGCCGTGATAGTGAAGGCCAGGGACGGTCTCCATGTCAAAGTAGTACCAGGCCCAGAGCGCAGTTTTATAGCCCTTCTCGTAATTTATCATCGCCGGCGGAAAAGACGACCAGTTTGGCCGGTCTGGAAGAGAGCCAGGGAGAGGGAGGGGTGGTTTCG
>JBHGBF010000269.1:0-7578 GCA_041946865.1 Acidobacteriota bacterium
ACACCACGACGTAGCCAGACCAGAGCGCGAACTCTCGCTTTAAGCCCGAAGGCCCCCTCCGAACTCGATCGGGCTCAATTACCCTCCCAAGGCAACACACAGCAAAAACACAGATAAACGTTTATAGCCATGTGTTCCCTTGGTCCGATTTGTGGACTTATTTCGGTCCGGCGCATGCTCCGGAAATGTCTGCATCTGTCGGAGGAAATTCGCGCTATCATTCGGAACAAATCGACCCTGCCTGTTCATTTTGCTCGTTTGAAGCCGATTGCGGGAACCGCCCCCTGCGCGTAAGATTGACGAAATGAGGCGGATAAGCGCGATTGGCGTGACCACGGTTCTCCTGCTGCCGCTCGTGACAGCCGAAGCGTATCCACAAACGAAGAGATACTCCGGGCACCGCTTCCCGACGCCCGGTTCGTACTCCTCAAAGGTGACACCGCCCGACGCCATGGACCTGGTTCCCCTCCGAGGTGAACGCAGAGGGAAGGTTTGGGTCGAACACTGGAACGATGGAATCGCCATTATGGGTGTCGTAGAGGGGGAGCGTCCCGACTGGGCGAGGTTTCCGCTCGAAATGGACGCTCGAGCGCACGTCTGTTTGTGGCTGGCCGTGGCTGATCGAGTCGAAATGCCCGAAATTGGCTGGGGAAACCAAGTCGGCTACACCAACTGCAAGGATTTCGACGCGACCTCGCACCGTGGCGGCGAAGACTGCGAGGTATGGCGCCGTCGCCAGGAAGCGTACAGGGAACTTCTGAAACAGCTTTTCGTTCGGAGATGGAGACTGGCGCCAGGCGCTTCCGAGGAAACTCTTGCCACCAAGGCCTATCAAGCGGTTCTGGGCTACGCTTAGGATTACCAGCGAAAAGCGCTCGCTCGACTGGCGCCTTCCGGAAACCCCTATCTTCAGGAGACGAATACCTTTGAGGTCTACGTGGTCTACGTGCGCTGGTCGGATTTCCCTCCGGCCTCATCCCTGACACTCTCGAATCTCCGTCTTGCCGTAGAGTTCTTTGACGGGACAGGAGGCCGCTCTTCGACTGCTCCCGGCCTGAAAGCCGGGGATCCGATGACTTTCAATGAGCTCAAGTTCGAGAAGCCTCCCTCCTTTAAGATCAGCTCCTGCGAAAGCCCGCTGGCCGGCGTCGATCGGTACCGCAAGATGCGGCCGGGATGGTATTTCCCGACCGATGACGGGACTGTTGCCGACGTTTTTATATTGGCCAATGAAGCCGGCGGGTATCGCTACCATCCCGAGAATAGCCTCTCGCCCTTTCCGCACTGGACGCGCCATGTTTCGAAGGAACTGGGAAAGGGCGACCGGATCTGCGGCCCGCTGCTCACCTTCCTCACCGGAGCGCAGACCTTCAAGTCCGATCATTGGATCGAAGAGGCCTCCCTTTCTTCCCTGGATCTTGGCGACGATTTATACTTGCTCAAGTGGGGACCGCGCGTGGGGAGCCTCTCTTCTTTCGGCACAGGCGCGGATGGGGCCTCTCCGACGATTCGGGTGGACGTTTTTCATCTGAACCGTCGGACCGGTATTGCCCCTGCCTTGAGTGCGCGCCTCCTGGTGGACCTCGGCCGTGTCGTAGATGGGGACATTCAGTTCTCGCCAGATTGGAAGACCGTCACCATCTACCAAGCCCAAGAGAGCCCCGGAGCGGGTCGAGAAGCCTGGACGTCACAACAATACTGTCTCTCGGGAATGAAATACAAGGAGTGCAAAGAGACAAGTCCGTCGGAAGCCCCACCCGAGCCTCGCCAGGTCCAGGTCAAGCTGAGGGAGTGAGGCTACGGGGCAGAGGAGGGGACATTGTCAGCCGGATCTCCCTTCTGCCCGGGCTGCCGGGAGATAGCGCCCGTAAATCGGGCTGTGCTCGAGCAGGCTATTCTCATTGCAGTCTGGGATCCGCCCAGGCGAACCAGTCGAAAATGGCGTCGCCTTTTGCGCCCGCGTTCGTCGAGAAAATGATCTTGATCTGCTTGCCGGCGAACTTCGAGAGACTGACTGATTCCTCGAACCAGCGCCGGTCTTCAATTCGCTCGACGGGGTTGAGAAACTTCCGGTAAACCACCTCGGATCGGCCATCTGCCTCGATGGTAATGACACCCTCGGCCCCATCCCCCCGGTCGACACCCATTCCAGCATTGAACGTGAGTCTGGCGTCGCGCGGAACGGAGGGAATTGAGAACGCCAACTTCGCGCCAGCCAGTGTGACAATAGCCTTTCGCTTCTCGGTTCCGACCGTCACTTCGTTGAGAATAAAGGCCGATCTGCCGGTAGGAGTTTCGAAATTGGAGGCATCGGGTAATATCTGTCCCGAATCGAAAGTCGCAATGAAATCATAATCCGGCGGATTGGAGGCACAGCCGACGAGACCAACCAGCAATCCTGACAGCAGCACGTGATTGAGGCGATACATGATGTGCTTGCTCCTTTCCTGATGACGACCTCTTGGCGAGCGAGAAGTGTATATGTGGCCGTGACAGGGGTCAAGCAGGCAGGCGCGTTGCCTTGTCTATGACGGAGATTGCCCGGGGGCGGCGGCGGCGCTAGACTTTCTCGGAATTCTCTCAGGAGGGCCTTGGTCAGGTCGCTCTGAGAAAGGATTGTCGTGAGTATGTCGAGGACCCGGGTTTGGTTGGCGCCGGTTCTGGCTCCAGTCGTGCTGACGTGTCTATCTCTGCCCTGGCTGACGCTGCCAGGCCCTTACGAGGATGAAGTCCTACTCAGTATACCCGCCGTTCATCTGCTGACCGGAAAACCGCCCGGCCCCTTCGGCTCGTACGAGAACTGGAGAATCGCGGGTCGCTACATCGCGATACTCAACCGGGATTACCTGAGTTATCTCAAGGGTTACACCCTGATTCCTGCTTTCTGCCTGAACGGCATCAGTGTCCCTTCAATGCGCATGACGTCGGTTGTGATAGGCGTGCTTGCTCTCCTGGCCGGATACTTCTTTCTCCGGAGACTGGCGGGCTTTCTCCCGGCCGTTCTCGGGACGGTTCTGGTCGCAACCGATGCCAGCTACATCTTTCATAACCGGCACGACTGGGGTCCCGTGGCGCTCATGTTTCTCTTCAAGCTCGGGGCCCTGTACTTCTTTACGAGTTGGTGGAAGACCAATCGCAAGTCGCACTTCCTCCTGGGCAGCGCCTGCCTGGGGCTGGGCATGCTGGACAAGGCCAATTTCGCCTGGTTTCTTTTTGCCGCCGCCTCCTCCTTTGTTCTGACCCGAGGCCGTCAGTGGCGGCGCTGGAAGATCAGGTACCTCGCGGTGCTCTCTGCTTTCCTTCTGCTCGGCAGCTATTTCTATATCAACCATAACCTGTTCTCCAAAGGCCAGATGCTGAGCATGATGAGAGGGTCCGAACAGGGCTGGGACAAATTTGCTCCCGCTGAGATTTACAGAAGAGCCGAGTACCATCTGAACCTCCTTCAGGACACTCTCGCTGGTCGTGTTTTCTACTACTTTACGACGAGCCGGCAGCTGGAAACCGCTTCCTGGCTGCCCTGGCTTTTCTGGCTCTCGATCCCTGTGTGGCTTGTGCTGCCGAAGCGAGCACCAGCGAGCTTTCTTCTGCTTCTGAATCTGTTTACTTTCGTTGTCATTGCCCTGACGCCAGCCGCCGATGGTTCTCATCACACGATGGCCATCTACCCGTTCCCCCAATACTTTTCCGCACTCGTCTTGTCTCAGCTGTATGGCAGTCTTGCAGCCAGGGGGAGGAGGATCGGGCTGAGCGCGGCCGGGTTGGTTGCTTTCACGGTGGCCGCAGTCGTCGCCTCGAACCTGGTAGCGATAAAGGCACATTATGACGCCTACCGGGCCGGCCTGACCAACTGGGCGTGGAGTACCGACACTTACCAGCTGGTTGACTATCTCCAGCGGCGAAATCACCCTCTCGTCCACGCGCTTGATTGGGGGATCGGTCACAACGTTCTGCTACTTGGCAAAGGGGCGATCGACGTCCGGGAACCGTTCTGGCCGGCGATGTTCGATTTGCAGTTCCCGGCCCGGTTTGAAGAGACGTTTCCCGAACCGGATGCCGTCTATGTCCTGCATAGCGAGGCGGCTACGACGATGAAAGCGCCTCGGGACTGGTTCCTGAAATTGGCCCGGTCCAAGGTCCAGGCCGGCCTCCTAAGAGAGTGCGAGATCGGCGACAGAAAGATTTTCCTCGTGTTTGAATCGCTCGTTCGGAAGTAACGGGTGACCCCACGTTAATTCGGTCGTAACTTCGCATCACAAACCGAAGACTGCGGTCCGACCCCATGCTGTCGCTTTTTGGCATAGCAGATGATCGAAATGTTCATTTTTTGTGGTAGAATTCGCTCGTTAAGGAAGCCTGACGCGTCCACATGCGCCGGACCCTCGGCGAGGATATGGATGGCGGCGAGGGGATCTGATTCTTAACGTGTGAGGGAGAATGCGACCGATGTCGTTGGACTTGTTCAGTCTTGACGGAAGAGTGGCTTTGGTGACGGGAGGCGCGGGGCTCTATGGCCGGCAGATTGTCTACGCTTTGGCAGGGGCCGGTGCTCGAACTTACACCGCTTCCCGCGATGTGTCAGCCTTGAAGAGACTGGCGGGGGAGGCGGCCTGCCGGGAATCGGTCTATCCGCTTCACTTGGACCTTGCCAGCGAGGATTCCATTCTCCGTCTTCGCGACGAAGTCCAGAAAAGAGAGGGCGGGATCGATATCCTCGTCAACAATGCCGTGCTTCGGCCGATGCGCAAAGGCTACCAGGATGATGCCCAGAGTTTTGAAGCCAGCATGCGCGTGAATGCTACCGGCCTGTTTCTGATCACCCGCGCCTTTGGAGAGATGATGATCCAGAGGCGCGCCGGTTCAATCATCAACATCGCTTCGATTCAAGGCATGATCGGGCCTGATCCCAACATTTACCGGGACACCGAGATGCACGGCTGGTTTCCTGACTACTTCTTCCATAAAGGCGGAATGATCAACTTCACTCGCTTTCTCGCCTCTTTCTATGGAAGGTGGAACATCCGCTGCAATTGCATTTCGCCCGGCGGCTTTCAGACCGACAGTCAACCCCAGGCCTTTGTACGGCAGTATTCGGAAAAGACATTTCTGAGTAGGATGGCCGGGGAGACGGACCTCATGGGCGCGATCATTTTCCTGGCGTCTGACGCTTCGGCCTACGTGACCGGGGTCAACCTTCCGGTTGACGGCGGATACACGGCCAAGTAGCCCCATTTTCGCCGTCTGACGCCGTTCCAGCTCACATAATCGCCTACTCTACGGCGCACTTGCCCGGCGGCCGTGTCCGGGGACCGGTGGTCTCGCTCCCCGTTTTCCGGGCCGGTTGACTGTTGACAACCCCGCCCGTCCAATGTGAGAGTAATGTGTCAGAAGCTATGCGAGTGCTACAAATCGGCGCGGGTTCGATGGGGAGGCGGAGGCTGCGGGATCTTTCGAAAGTGAACGATCTCGAGCTGGCGGTCCTGGATCGGAGAGGGGACCGGCTGGAGCGGGCGAGGGCGGACTACGCCGTGACTTCCTGCTTTGCCGACATCGAGCAGGCCCTGAAATGGAAACCGGAGGTTCTAGTCATCTCGACGCCGCCGGATCAACATGACGGATATGTTCATCTGGCCTTGGAGCTGGGTCTTCACAGTTTCTGTGAGGAACACATCTGGACGTATAATTTCGAGGAAATACAAGAGGTTTCGAGTCGCAAGAAGCTGGTCGCTGCCTCCTCCTGTTCGGCCCATTTTCTTCCCATCGTGAGGAAGATGAGGGAGATCGTGACGTCCAAGCTGGGAAAGCTCCAGGCGTATCAGTTCATGCTCTCCACCTGGGCGCCATCCTGGCACCCTGAGGAGGGTCCGGAATTCTACGCCCGGCATCGCGCGACCGCTCCTGCCCGTGAGATGGTCCCGTTTGAGTTGCTCTACCTGAACCATGTGTTCGGGCGGGCGGCGAGGGTGGCGGGCTGCGTCACCCGGTGGGGGAATCTCGTGATGGACTCGGAGGATACGTGGTCCCTGCAGATGGTCCTCGAGCAAGGCGCCTGTGCCCAGTTGACGGTGCTCATGGCGTCACCCTCGAATCTGCGCAAAGGGGTTTGCGTAGGCACGAGCGGATCGGCTTCTTTTGACGTTTTTACCGGAGAAATCGCTCTGTCGCTGCAAGGTTGTCCCGAGGTCCGGATTCAATGCGGGCCGCAGACCGAGGTCATCGAAGGCGCGTACGCGGAGGAGATTGCCACTTTTGTCAAGGCGGTCCGGGGTCAGGCCGAATGGCCCTGTTCTTATTACCAGAGCAGCGTGGCGACGGCCACGCTGGCGGCCGCGGAGCTGAGCTCCCGTACTGGGAAGTGGGAAGACGTGGACCCCCGCCGGCAGCCGGCGCGCGTGCCCTCGGATTATTGAAGCTCCGGGGCCGCGAAGCGGCGAACGAGAGTCGTCGGGCCCGCCGCCCTTCCCGGATGTGCAAGGCTGGACGTTGTTCTGGCCTTGACTGTAGTGTCTGCAAATCAGTAGACTGTCGTCACTTCCTGGGGAGGCGGCAGCAGGGTCCGAACCGGAATTGGATGTCGGAAAAGGAAGTTCGGTTCCTTGCACTCGAACCGATCATCGACCATGAAACAACCTGTATTCGAGAGTCCACAGTTTCGGGGCATACGGCAGGAGGTCTGCCAGATCTTGCGAAAGGCGATTTTTGATGGCCTTTACGAACCGGGTCAGCAGATCTACGAGGCGGAAATCGCCAAGAAGCTGCAGCTGAGCCGGGGACCGGTGCGCGAGGCTCTGCTGCAGCTGGAAAAAGAGTCTCTGATCCTGAACGTTTTCAACAAAGGCTGGTTCGTCATCGACCTGACGCCGGACCAGATCACCGAGATCACCAGCATGCGGGTGATCCTGGAGGTCCTGGCCTTGAAGACGGCCCGCAAACGGGTCAACGGCCGGCAGTTGAAGAAGCTGGTCCGCATCCAGGAGTCGATGCTCGAATTGTTCCAGAAGGAAGACTACACGAACGCCATTCAGCGGGACTTCGACTTTCACCGTGAAATCTGGAAAATCGCGGGCCACGGGGTCCTGGAGGAGAGCGCCACACGGCTCACTACTCCCTACTTCGCTTTCCTCAAAATGTCGAAAATCCACAAGGGCTTCCGCATGGAAAGCTTCTATGAGGGCCTGGAGAATCACCACGCCATGCTGGACTACCTGGCAGGAAAGACCGAAAAGAGCGCCGAGTGGTGTATCCGCAATCACTTCGCGCCGCTCACCTACCAGGACTGGCGTATCCTGCTCGACACGATTAACAAGGAAGAAGACGATTAAGGGCGACGGCGTGTTTGCCCCTTGCCTGGACTTCCTGCCAGTTTAGAGACAGCGGCGGCCAGCATGCCTGCATGCGGGGCACCCACACCCGGGCTCGGAACAATCTGCCATCGCCCTGGCCCCTCCTCAGTCCCCGAGTTGCTTAAGGTCCCTCCCCGGCCGGTTCTGACTGCGGTCTGCCGGCCAGATCAAACCAGGGTAACCCCTCAGTTTTCGTACGGCGAGGCTCAAGGCGTCACAGAGTCAAGCGCAAAGC
>JBHGBF010000027.1:0-34244 GCA_041946865.1 Acidobacteriota bacterium
GTAGCCGGGATCGGGCGGAACCCCGAGATCGGCCGGCCCCTGCTCGTCGTTGGCCACCACCCAGGGACGTCCGCTCCCGGCCGATTCCGACACCCACTGCAGTGTCCTTTGGTGGGTCTTGTCCCAGTCGTTTTGAAGCGAGGCTCCGGTCAGGACCGATTGGGCGCCGACCAGCTTCGAGTAGACGCGGTCCTGCCAGTCTGGAAAGGTGTGCACTACGATATTATGGCCGTACGGGTCGAGATCTCCGATGTACTGGGCCATGGCCTGTTGTTGCGCAGCCGACAGGGTGTTCTCCTCGCCCAGGTTCCAGTTGAGCGCCGGCTCGTAGCCGAAGTGCGCAATCAACTCCCGGCAGTAAAGCTTCCGCTCGACGCCCAGGTCACCCCCATCGAGCGCTGCCGGCACGACCGTCTGATTCTCCTTCCGGTTGTCGTCGTTCTCCTGCTCCTCCATCTTGAAGTGCAGGTGCAATCCGAGCGTCTGGGCGTGGTCGAAGACGATCTGCCACTGATCGAGCTTCGAGCAGTCGTAATGGAGCTTGTCTTCCGGGGCGACGAAGGGCCAGACATCCTCCCCGTCGCCGCCGACGTTGTAGGTGAGGAAGGAGAAGGCATTGACTCCTTTGCCGGCCAGGTAGTTCAAGGCGCCGATCAGGTTCTTCCCGTTTCCTCCGGCCCAAGTCGGGTCGCCGCTTCTCCAGTCGCCGGCGTGCTTCTCATAGCGGTGCAGGCCGGAAGGCGCGGCCTCGCCGGGACGCAGCGGCGCGTTCGGACTCTTGCGGGAGGAAGTCCCGTCAAAGTCCGCATAGGCCAGCAGGTTCTCCGGAGCATCCGCGCCCGCCTTAAGGAAATACTCACCGGTCCCTGCGAACTGCAGGTGATGCTTTCCGACGTAGCGGAGTGCGCCCTTTCCCCGAAAATCGCGGCCGGTTTTGTCTGTCGGACCGATCGAAAAACTGTCTTCCAGCCCGTCACAACCCGCCACTTTTTCCGCCGCTGCTCCAGAGTCCACCGCGACGTTCTTACCCGCGAGGAACTCAACTCGATACGTCCACTTCCCGGGCCGGTCCGGAGAAAAGTGAGCACGCCACTTGTTCCCCGACACAGCGTGGCTGTTGGCTGCATCCCCGTCCGCGGCAAAGTAACCGGGCACCCGGAAGGCCTGGCCGCCCGATTCGTGAGTGAACCGGACGGTCATACGATAATCGAGAAAAGGATTCGGGTGGACGTCAGTCTCGCCGGCCTGCGGTCCGTCGAGCGTCAAGGTCACCTTGTGCCATTGCTTCAGTTCGCCGGAGATCTGCGCCCCGGCCCGCTGAGCGGAGGCTGCAGGAGGGAAGAGGATCAGAGACGAGATAGCCAGGAAGAGTGAGACGGATCGCCTCATCATGGTTTCCTTTCCTTTCTCTTGGGGCCCGCCGGGAGTCGTGTGATTCGACCCAGACTACATCGGGCACGCGCATGATTCTCTCACAGTGTCGAATCGAATGAATTACCGGAATCGAATGGAATGTCTGGAGGGGCGGTGCGCGTATTTGTGTCGGATTCTGTCGACTGAAGCCTTTGCGTAGGCATGCCTGCAATTCTGCCGGTAGAAGAGGCATCACCGTCAGGACAAGCGGGACTTTCGCACGCTTGACAGGGGCGGTTTTCAGATCTGTTGGGTGGGCCTTTCTTACATGGAAGTGTGCCGGTGACTCCTCGTATTCGCAGTTTTGCCTTGAGGCGGGCTTTTGAGAGCGTGATTGCCTCAAAAGCCCGCCTGAACAACCGCTGTCAGAACCTCAACCGCAATCCGAATCGGACGATTCGCTCAGGAGCATTGTCGCTGGTGCTGGTGATCTTCATGAAATCGCTCGAATTTGCGCTAGTCATGTTGGTATCTGCGTCCGACGGATTCTCGAAGTGGGGCGTGTTGGTCAGGTTAAAGAACTCGGCTCGGAACTCCACACCTGTTTGTTCGGTGACCGGGAACTCCCGGAACAGCGAAAAGTCCAGGTTGACCCATTTGGGGCCGCGCAGGATGTTGCGTCCGGCGCTCCCGTAGCAGTCAAGGTTGGTGCAGTTGGTCCCCGGTATGCGACTCACGGGTGCAAAAGCGGTGGGATCGAAATAGGGGGTGTCCCGGATGCCGCCTAGAGTCTGGACTTCCGGTTTCACCTGATCGGCGGTCTGAGCGTTGTGTCGCGTGTTGATCGTATCAGCCGACGTCACGGTGAACGGGCGGTTCTGGCTCGCCGAGAAGATCCCGTTCACCTGCCAGCCGCCGATGATCTTGCTGAGCAGGTTCTGGTTGGAACCTCGCCCGAAAGGCAGGTCGTAGATGGCCGCCAACTGGAAAACGTGGGGGCGATTGTACCCCGCCTGGGCCCGGTTGCGACGAATGATGGCCGGGTCATTCCACATGAGCTCCGCCCAGCCGTCTTCATCCGTCAGGTTGATCGCCCTCGAGTAGGTGTAGGCCCCCTTCAGGAAAAAGCCGCCCGTGAACCGGCGGTTGATGGCCACCTGCAGGGAATGGTAGTTCGCACTGAGCCAGCCATCCCAGAAACGGATCGTGGTGGTGCTGCGAGGAAAGAGCTGACGTCCTTCGGTTCCGCCTCCGGGCGGTGACCAGTTGATCAGGTTATCCGCCAGCTGCCTGGTCGTTTGGGTCCCGACGTAACCGATCGAAGTGACCACGTCTCCCGGCAGCTTTCTCTCGTAGATCAGGTTCCAGGACTGGATGTAGCCCCGATGGATCTCGTCGATCGGCATGGTCCTCATCTCGGCGAAGGCGGGAAGTGGAATGACCGCGCCCGGAGAGGTTTCCGGTCCGACGAAGATCGGGATGCCTTCGCTCAAGTTACGGAATGGAATGGACACGTCGCTGCTTTCGAAGGTCCCGGCGACGGTGAGCGGGAAAAAGCCGCGAAGCGGTCTTGCGAACGGCAGCGGGTCGTAGGTGATGCCGTAACCGCTGCGGATGACGTCGTTGTCACTCAGCCGGTACGCAAAACCGACACGCGGAGCAAAGAACTTCTTCGAGACCTTGATGTCATTGCCCAGAATGACATTGAACGAATTCAAGTCCAGGACCTCCATCTCGCGGCCATCGCGCGTGACCAGCGGGTAGTACTCGTAGCGCAGGCCGGCCGTAATGGTCAGGCTGGGCGTGACCTGGAACCGGTCGCGGTAATAGACTGCATGCTGCCACTCATTGGCGGTCATCAGTTCCCACTGCAGGCTCTTTCCCACGCTGCTCGGAAGCCCCAACAAGAACGCGGCGTACCCGTTCGCATTCGAGGGAGTGATGGGGCTGCCCTTCGAGCCTGTCATCTCGATCGGGAACTCGAAGTTGCCGCGGGGGCCCGGACCGATTTCCGGCTGCCAGTGGATCAGGTCGTGGCGAACCATGTCGTAACCGAACCGGCTCTCGTGCCGGCCCTTGGTCCAGCTGAAGTTGTTCGTAAAGGTGTAACTGTCTTCATCACGGAAAAGCGGGCTCCAGCCGTCGACCTGGCCCAGCGCCGCGTAACCGCCGATTCCGAACCGAGGAACTCCCGCGCAACGGTTAAGCCCTTCAACCAGGCAAGCCCGCGACTGCGGTTCGGTCGAGTTCGTCCCGGGGATCCCGAGCACGTCCTGGCCGAAGTTGCCGGTGCCGATATCAGCGGTCAGAACCTCCTGGTCCATGTCATTGACGCCGAAGTTGCCATCCATCACCAGCGTCGGCCTGATCGTCCACGCATGGCCGACACCGTAAACCTTGACGTCGGTCAGGCCCCGGCCGTCACCACCTCCGCCGATGGCTCCGCCGCCTGCCGCACCGAAGATGGGGGTCTTCACGACTTCCGCGTCCAGGAAGCTGAACTTGCCCCACAGCCGGTAGCTGTCGGTCCAGTAGTAGTCGGTCTTCACATCGAAGTTGTGCCGATCGAGCGCCTCTGTTCCCGATCTCTCGAAGTTCTGAGTCACGCCGGACAGGTTGGGGAGCGGGACCAGGTCCTGCAAGGCTCGCGCAGCCGGGCTGATGCGCTCCTGCGGAATGATGTTGTTCGCGAACGGGGTCCGGCCCGTTCCGTCCGGATTGCCGGTCAGCGGATCGAAGATGATCGCGTCCGGGACACTCGGGTCCGCACCGGGCAGGAAGGCGCTGAAATCGCCGGCCCTCTGAGCTGCTGTAGCCACGGTGACCGTCTGGGTCCGAGCCAGGCGCTGGAAGGTCCCCTCCCAGCCGCCGAAGAAGAAAAGCTTGTCCTTCTTGATCGGGCCGCCGAAGGTAAACCCCGCAATGGTTCGCTTCCCACTCGGGTTGTTGGCTTTGCCGTCGCCGTCCGTGTCAAGGTAGTTGAAGAAGTCGCGGGCGCCGAGAGCGCTGTTCTCGTGATAGCCGAAAGCAGATCCGCGGAATTCGTTGGTCCCTGATTTTGTTATCACGGTCAACGCCGCGCCGCCGGCAAAGCCCTGCTCCGCGTCGAAGTTGTTGGTCGAAACATTGACAACCTCGACCGTCTCGGAGGGCGGGACATAGGCCGTGTGATGCGGCAGCCAGATGTTGACGCTCTGGGCGCCATCAATTCGCGTATTGTTGTTGTTACGGGCCGTTCCGTTGACGTTGGTCGTCAGAGCCCGACCGGGCGTATCGGTCACGGCATTCTGGAATTCGGCCGGCGTCGCCCCGGGGACCAGGTTGAGCAGGCTCTGATAGTTCCGGTACTGATTCAGAGGAAGATCCGTGATCTCTTTCGCCTCAACCTGGGCCTTGACCTCGGGCGTGTCCGTCTGAAGCAGCGTCCCTGCTCCAGAGACCGTTATGGTTTCCGCGACACCGCCGACCTCAAGTCTAACGTCCTGCCGGGTCACGTTTCCAACCGTGATCACGACATTCTCGTTGACATATTCTCGGAACCCGGACATGGTCACTTTCATCGTGTAGGTGCCTTTCGGCACATTGCTGATCAGGTAGGCCCCGGATTCGTTGGTGACACCCGTCTGGCTGAAGTTGGTGGCGGGGTTGGTGATTGTCACCTCTACACCCGGAATGGCGCCCCCTGTCGCGTCCTTTACGTTTCCGGAGACAGAGCCGTACAGGACCTGGGCCTGCGCGGCGTCCAGGGAAACGAAGGGGAGTGTCAGGAGGATAAGGGCAGTCCTGAGGACTCCCCGTGTCGGCTTGAGAAGCCGTAAAGCTGTCATTATCCCCTCCTTCTGAAATCGAAGGCGAAACATGTGGAAGTTAGGTAAGTAGCAACTGCTACTTCGTTATTAACATACAATGCAATAATCGTACCGGCCGGAAGGCGTGAAGGCGGTGGGGGAGGTAAGCGCATGGAAGAATGCCGCTTGCGGTTGCAGGGAAGCGGGTTCGGCAAGCCGCCTGCCAGACCCCTTATTCAGATATTTGAATCGCGCCGAAGCCGAGTTCAAATTTTTGAAGGGTCGGCGGCTGGGCCTTCACCGCACGGGGCAGGGTGGTGGCAGCGTTTCCGGGCTTTCCCCGCAGCTTGCTTTCCATCTGGGCTGTCCAGGGCCGGCCGGCACCGGCTTTCAGGACGAACTTCGAGTCTGCCTGAACCTCGTCCCACATTTCCCGCAGTCCTGACGCCCATTCGACCAGGACGGCCCGGATACCGGTCGTTCCACCCAGCCCGAAGTGGACGCGGTCGTCGCCGGCGCTCAGGTAACTGCCGTCCCGCTTTGAACGACGCCACGTCACGTGTCCGTCATCCCTTACCAGGATGACCCGGCTTCCCTCGGCCCTCGACCCTTTCAAACTGACTTGGAGCCAGTGGTTTTTGAGGCCGACCTGGTTCAGAAAGACCCGGACCGGACCGTTGTTATTCGTCATGACGATATCGACGTCACCGTCATTGTCGAGATCCCCGAAGCCGGCGCCGCGGCTGATCTCCGACAGCTCGAATCCCGGCCCGCCCGAGGCCGATGTCTCTTCGAAACGTTTGCCGCCGATGTTCCGGAACAACTGGTTCTTCTGGTCGTACCCGTACTTTTCGCCGCGCACCGCCTCTAATCTGCGGACGGCGCCGCTGGCGACGAAGAGGTCGAGGAACCCGTCGCTGTCAAAGTCAAACCAGTCGGTTCCGAAGCTCGTAAAAGGGAGGCTCGGAGTGGCCAGGCCGTACGCGGCCGTTTCGTCCAGGAAGTTACCCTGACCGTCGTTGACGTAGAGTGTGTTCTTTTCCTGAGTCAGGTGAGTCAGAAAAATGTCCTCATCCCCGTCATTGTCGAAGTCCCCTGCCGTGACCCCCATGCTGGCCTCGGGCGCCCCGTCTGCGTTGTAGGCAGCCCCCCGCAGCAGCCCCTCCTCGGTGAAAGTCCCGTTTTTCCGGTTGATCCAGAGGAAATTGGCGGCGCCATCGTTGGCGACGTAGATATCGACCCACCCGTCGCCGTCGAAGTCCGCACAAGTGACGCCCAGCCCCGGCCCCACCGCAGAGCCGATGCCGGCGGCTTCCGTCACGTCGACAAAACGCCCGTTTCCCTGGTTCTGGAACAGGCGGTCCGGAAGGGCCCGGTACTGGTTCGGGTTGCAATAATCCGGATTTCCGACCGGGTCGAAGCAGCGTTTGTTGCCCGCGACGGTGAAATCGATGTAGTTCGTGACATACAGATCGAGGTCCCCGTCACGGTCGTAGTCGACAAAGGCCGCGCTGGTGCTCCACCGCGGATCATCGGTTCCGGTCTCGCGCGTCACGTCTGTGAAAGTCCCGTTCCCTTCGTTTCGGTACATGACGTTGGAGCCGAAATTCGTGACGTAAAGATCGAGATCGCCGTCGTTGTCGTAATCTCCCACCGCGACGCCCATGCCGTATCCGGCATCGTCGACGCCGGCTTTCCGGCTCACATCGACAAACTTCAGCGTTCCGCCTGGGACCAGTTCGTTTCGAAACAGCTTGTTCCGGGGGCTCTTGCCGCCGTCGTCGGCTGCGGCGGCGAGCCGATGGCCCTGAACCAGGTAGACATCCAGGTCGCCATCGTTGTCATAATCGAACAACGCGACTCCCGATCCCATGATTTCCGGAAGATAGAACTCACCTTCGGCGCCGCTCACATGGACGAAATCGAGGTCGATCGACTGGGCGACTTCGTGAAAGACCGGCGCTGCGGGTTGGGCCAAGGGAGTTTCGCCGAGGCACAAAAGGGCCAGCGGCAGCTTCAGCCACGCACCGCACGAATTAAGCCAGCGGCACGGCTCGACACGAGTCGACCTCGCGAAGATCCGTGCCCTTAGCATAGCGCGGGGATCGAAACCGTCACTCATTTTCCGCTGCTGAGCCTCTGCAAGTCGCGATCAATCACGGCAACAAGATCGGACTGGCCGAGCGCTGCCGCCTGCTCTTTGGCTTTCCGTGTGATCTCCAGACCCTTCCGGACGTTGCCGCTTCGGACATAGGCAGCCCCAAGCGCGTACAAATAACGGGGGGTGTCCTGATCGTCTTTCTCGACCAGCCGGGAAAGCTCGCCAATGGCCTGCTGCAGCTGCCCGCGGGCAACCAGTACCCGCGCCAGGCCGTAGCGCGCCACGCGATGAGTGGGGTCATTGTGCAGCGCCAGCCGGTAGTGCCGTTCGGCCTCTTCCAGGGCCCCTTCGCCAGCCAGCAGATAAGCCAGGTTGTTGTGCGCCTCGGCGAAATAGGGATTGATGTCGAGGGCCTTTTGAAAAGCCTCCTTCGCCTCTCTGTTCCGCTGCTGCCCGAGCAGCATGACGCCGAAGTTGTAATGGCTCTCGTAAAGGTTGGGATTCAGCTTCACTGCTTCCCGATAATGCTTTTCCGCCTCGGCCGGCTGATTGCTTTCGGCGTAAAGACGGATCAGGTTGACATGAGCCTGAACCAGCGTCGGGTTCCTCCTGAGCGCCTCGAGGTGCTCGCGGATGGCTTCGGCGGTCTGTCGCTTGGTCGCCAGTTTCACCCCGGTGGCGACGTGATCCTGGGCGCCGCTCTTCAGCCGGCTGACCCGATCGAGCACCTCATCCCGGCCGGGCGGCCATTGATTCTGGTACTTCTGGTAAAGCAGCAGATGTCTTCGCGCCTGTTCAGGTTCCTTCAACTCTCGGTAGGCGATGCCCAGTGAATAGTGGGCGGACCCGAAGGCTTCGAAAAGAGCGACTGCCCGTTCGAGGTGATGCCGAGCCTCCGGCAGGTTACGCTGCGAAAGGAGGGCGCGCCCCAGGCCGTAAAGAGCAAGCGGCGAATCAGGCTCGGCGGCCAGCGCCTGGCGAAAGGTGTCGACACTTTCGGGCACGCGGCCGGCCTCCAGCAGCACCTCGGCCAGCTTGATGCGCCCCGGCCGGTAATCCGGGCGGATGCCGAGTGCTTTCTTCAAGCTCTCTACGGCTTCACCCCGCTTGCCTTCGGAGCTCTGGACGCAGCCGAGCAGATACCACCAGTCGAAGCTCGCCGGCGCCAGGGCGGCGGCCCGCTGGTAGCAGGGTTCAGCCAGGGCATAGTCTTCATACGCCTGCAGAAGCGTCCCCAGCCTGCCGTTCGCGTCCGCATTGTCCGGATTGTCAAGCGCCTCCTGGTAAGCGGCGCCGATACTCGCCCGCACCTCGGCGGGCAGGGCGTCGAGGGTTATCCTGGGAAGCGCCGGGATGTCCGCACGCAGCGATGAGGATAACAAGACCAGCAATAAAGGAGATAATTTCACAGGTAGTGCAAATATCGTAGAATAAACAGCTATAGAGTCGCAAGCTTCCCTGGGAGCGCGAGGTATCCTGCCTGCACGGACGCGTTCGTGCGCCTTGTCAATTATGGGCTGCCGGGCGGCGGGATGCCTTGCTCTCGTGCCGGAAGTTGCCGTCATGATCATGGCCCGTCTCTTTCTGATCGTCCTGATCGCGTCTTCGTTCCTGCCTGGTCAGTCCCGGCAGGATGCCAAGGCCCTTTCGGACGAGGCTCATCAGGCGCTCGCGTCTGGACACTACCCGCAAGCCATTGGGCTTTATCAAAAGCTGATCAAGCTCTATCCGAATGTGCCGGGCCTGAAGATGAATCTGGGGATGGCTTATTACTTGTCGGGCGACTATCAAAAAGCGGTGGCGCCATTAGCGGCTGCCGCCGGCTCGGGTCAGCCCGACTTGATCCCCGCCTCGATGTTTCTTGGTTCGAGCTATGTGCTGACCGGTCAGCCGGCGAAAGCCGTCAGGGTCCTTGAGCGCTATCTCAAGCACAAGCCGGACGATTCCCGGGCCCGCGAGGCTCTGGGAGACGCGTTTCGAGATCTGGGCAGGCGTCGTGAGGCCGCTAAACAGTATCGAAAGCTGGTGGAGCTTGACGCCTCGAGCACCAAGGGATGGTACGAGTTGGGAAAGGCCTATGAGGCGCTGGCCGGACAGGCTTTTGACACTCTCGAGCAGCGTGCGCCTGACTCCGCGTACGTCCTGGCTCTGATAGCCGATGCACGGGTGGTTCGACAGCAATATCGGAGCGCCTTCTACTTCTACCGGAAGGCCTTGCAGGCGAACCCCAGGATGCGGGGCATCCACGTCGCCCTCAGCCGCGTGTACCGGGCGACCGGACACGAGGACTGGGCGGCCGTAGAGGAGCAGAAGGAGACGGCGCTCGGTCTCCCGGACTGCCAGAAGGAAAAGATCGTCTGCGACTTCCTGGAAGGCCGCATGCTGGAGGTCGCGCAGGCAGCAAAGAAGATGGCCACGCCTGAGGGCCTGTATTGGGTGTCTCAGGTCTACAATCAACTGGCCGTTCAAGCGTTTGAGAGGTTGTCGGCGTTTCCCGATTCTCTCGAATGGCGCCAACTGCGCGCGGAGGTTCACGAAAATCAGGGAGACTATCTGGAGGCCGCGAAGGAGTGGCGCAAAGTGCTCGAGGCCGCCCCCCGGCATCCTCTCGCCCGGCGCGGCCTGGCGCTGTCGCTTTTCCTGGCCAAAGACCACCAGGCGGCCAAGGCCGTCATCGACGAGCTGCTCAGACAGGAGCCGCAGTCTTCTCAGTGGAACTACCTGAAAGGCGAGATCTTTCTGGCTCAGGAAAAGGCCGACGAGGCCTTGCCTTTTCTTTTAAAGGCCGTTCGGAAGGAGCCCGACTTTCTGCCGGCTCACGCCTCGCTGGGGCGCACCTACCTCGCGCTCGGCCAGCCGGCGAAAGCGATACCGCACCTGGAACGAGCCCTGCCCAGTGACAGCGACGGCAACCTGCATTACCAGTTAGCGCGGGCCTGTCAGACCATGGGTGACACGACGGGGGCCCGGGCCGCCCTCCAGAAGTACCAGGAAATCCAGAGGAAGAATCGGCAGGAAAACGCCCGGCTCGAGCAGGAAGCGGAGATAAGGGCGCCGGAGTAGAAGGAAGAAGGATGAAGGAGGAAGGATGAAGGAGGAAGAGCTGCCGCGTCCTTTCGCCCGTCCTGCAGTTTTTCATCCTTCGTCCCTCCGCCCCTTCCTTCATCCCTTCGCCCCTCCGCCCCTTATCCTTCATCCTTCCACGACGTCCAGCACCTGGTTGGCCTGAACGTCACGAAGGGTCTGGCGGATTCCGCTCGGCCAGGTGATTTCTATCTTGTCGATCTCCCGGACGTTTCCCAGGCCGAAATGAACGCCGCTGTGCGAGGAGGACGCATACCCGACGGCGGTTGTCATCATGTTGTATTGCCCGCCGATGCGGACGCGCGCCCCAATCCCGTCGCGATTGCTTTTCGTGCCTCTCAGGCGCAGGATGAGCCACGTGTTTCCGTTGGCGCCGGTGTTTTGCCACAGTTCGGTCGAGTCTTCGATCGACGTCACGACGACGTCGATTCTTCCGTCCTGGTTGAAGTCGCCGAAGCCAATGCCGCGATGAGCGCGCCGGGTCTGAAAGCCGGGGCCAAGGGCGGCAGAGACATCCCGAAAGGCGCCGTCTCTGGTGTTGAGGAAGACACTGTTCGGTTGCTTGTATTCACGGGCCTCGAACTGCTCAATCAGATCGTTCACATGAGAGTTGGCGGTGAACAGGTCCTTCCAGCCGTCATTGTCGAGGTCAAAGAGGCCGTTTCCCCAGGCGCTCAGCCGGATCGAAAGGGCGCCCATCCGGGTGGCGTAGGTCTTGTCTTCGAACCACCCTTGCCCGCTGTTGCGGAAGACCGGAAAGGTCTCGCCCGCCAGTGCGGTGACCGCGAGGTCCGGAAGGCCGTCGTTGTCATAGTCTCGAAAGTCCACTCCCATGCTGGCGATGGGTTTCCCGTGTTCGCGCAGCGCGGTTCCTGACAGAAGGCCCACTTCCTCGAAGGTGCCGTCGCCTCGGTTTCGGAAGAGTGAATTCGGTAGATTGTCGTTGGTTACGAAAGCGTCCAGAAAACCATCGCGATCATAGTCTTCAAAGGCGACGCTCATCCCGCGACCCGGGTAGGCCCCGATTCCTGAAGGCGTGGTGACGTCTTCGAAGCTGCCGTCTCCGCGATTCCTGTAAAGCTGGTTGTTGACACCTTTATAGTATTTGGGGTGACAGTACACGCGGATGTTCCGGGCCCGGTCACCACAGAAGGGTTCTTTTTCCGGGCTCCATTCGACGTAATTGACGACGAACAGATCGAGAAACCCGTCGTTATTGTAGTCGAACCACCCGGCGGCGACCGACCAGAGATCGCTCTTGATGCCCGCGGAGCGCGTGACTTCTTCAAATGTCCCTCTGCCGGTATTCCGATACAGCAGATTGTGAAAAACGCCGGTGACAAACAGGTCGATATCGCCGTCGTTATCGTAGTCGCCCGCTGCCACGCCCATGGAATAGCCTTCTCCCTGGAGGCCGGCTTGGGCCGTCACGTCCTTAAACTTCATGCCGCCCTGATTGCGGTAGAGCCGGTTGAAGTACTTGGGATCCTCTTTTTTCAGGGAGGGGATGACGGCGCCGTTGGCGAAGAAGATGTCGAGGAGGCCGTCACTGTCGAAGTCTAAGACCCCGATCCCGCCGGTCATTGGCTCGATCATGTATTTTTTCGGAGAGCAGAAATTCTCGAGGACAAAGCTCAGCCCGGCTTCCTGGGAAACGTCCTCAAAACCGACCGGTACTGGCACCGGAGTGGCGGCGAGGGCTGTCAGGACAACAAATGCAGCCGCGGTGCAGGAAGCATGCCTGCGTGTCCAGCCGTTGACGAGTCTGCTTCTTGATCCCATTCACGTTGTCACCTTGATTCCGGCTTACCTGAGGGCCAGCCTGGTTTCCTCGACGATCGTGAAGTCCTCGGCCGCCTGGACGGTCTGGTTGTTGGTTCTATCGGCAACCTCCAGTTGGACCTGGTACTTGCCGGGTTCCAGGCCTTCCAGGCTCAGGTGCTTGACCAGGACGACGCGCTGGCTCGAGTAGAACTGGAATGGTTCTCCATTCTCGTCGACGGCCTCCCGCAGAAGCTTGCCATCCTTGAAAAGCCGGTAGGCGACACGCAGATCGGGCTTGAGAGTCGACTGATCGATAGTCGCGTTGTAGAGCTGGAAATAAAGCCCCAAAGGCATGTTCGGGCTGAAGATCTTGTGGATATTGGGCCGGACCTTGACATCGCCGAGGACGAACATGGCGTCGCCTTCCGGCACGGCGCCGAGCGGCTGCACGTAGTCGGAGATCAGCAGAGAGCTGCCCGCCAGCTTGTCCCCGAAGTCCGGCGGAATGAGCGCCTTCTGTACAACTCCCACCTTCTGTCCATTCAGGTCTTTAAGGACCAGGTCGATACGGTACCGGGTGTGCCGGTCAAGCGGGATCACCTTCTGATAAATCGAAGTCCTTTGGATGCCCGTTTGAATCTGGTCATTCCGGTAAGAAGTGACCATCGTGTCTTCAAACTCCAAGGCAATCCTCTTCGTCATGCTGGTGATAACTCCGTAAAGTCCGATTCGCGCGGTCTGGTAGTCGCCGTTGGGTTTGAAGGTCAACTCCCGGTTGGAAACCCTCAAAGTGACGGGGACGAGCACCTGATCCTCGTTCAGGCGGAAATAGCTTTCAGAAGCCTCGAAGGGAAGCGTCGCGTAACCGATGTTCACTTTCACGATCTGCTTGAGGTCGGGATAGCGGACAATGGGAGGCGACTGGACTTTGGCGTAGGCTTCGTACCTGGCGAACGGGACGTCGTTCGACCGGCTGTACCAAAGGTTCGGATTGGCGCCTCCATGGCTGCCGGCGCCCGGCATCAGCCCTGGACGGTCCGCCCTGGTTGTCAGTCCGCTCTGTTCGGCCAGGGTCTTTCCGGCGCCTGGAAACTGCGTGAGGGCGTCCTTCTCCCAAGGGAAAACGGCCAGCTGATACTTGTCGGTAAAAGTGGTATCGACGAATTCGAGAACCACGTCATCCCCGATGCCGTCCAGATGCCGGTACCGCCAGCGCTCGAACGGATACGTGGACGTCACCCCGCCGCCTTCGCTCATCTCCCGGCGGTAAAACCCGCCGCTCGGTCGGGACTCGATCGAGTCGGGCGGGCCATGCATGATGTAAATCCTGCCGCGATCGGTCATCCAGCCCGGATCACCGCTAGTGAAGTGCTCATCGGCGTACGCGATTCGCCGGTAGTGCTCTTCTTTGAATTCGTTTTGTGGCGTGCGTGGATCCGGGTCTCGCCGCTGCCAGAACTGCTCGATGAAGCTCTCCCGCTCGGCAGCCGCCGTCAGCTTCTGGAAAACAGCCTTCTCGTCGTCGGTAATGATGTAGACCACATCTTCCTTCAGCCACTTCTTGTAGTAATCCTGGGACTCCTCCCGGCGCAGGGCCTCAGTGTCCTGCGCCTGTTGGGCGGCAACCGTAGAAGCCCCAGCGCCGCAAAGAGCCGCCAAAAGAAGCAGAGCGAACGAGACGCGCAACAGGGAAAGGCCTGTGTTCCCGGTATTCATGGAATTGACTGTCCCGTCAAGAAAAAGTCGGTAATTGACACCATTATACACAGACAGGACGCGGTTGGGGCTATTCCGGTTGCGGCGTCGTTGCAGTCGGACTCTGTAGTGCGCGCTCCGGTCGGGAAGACTCTTGAACCACCTGGCCCTTGGAGACATCCTTAAAGACTATGCGGTTGCTGTTTCTGCTGGTCTCAATGTGGTCTCTTGGTTTTTCCGGTTTCCTTTCGGCTCCATCGGCGGCGGCAGTCAGGCGCGGTACCGAGTCGCTGGAGAAAGCAATCTACCGGAAGGTCAACGACTATCGAGCCGGAGAAGGTCTTCGGAGACTGCGCTGGGATGATCGGCTGGCCGGCCAGGCGAGGGAGCACAGTGAGGCCATGGCCCAGGGCAGAAGAGGGTTTGGCCATGCCCGCTTCAGCCGGCGGATCAAAGCCGCCGGGATCGAATTCACCTCGGCGGGAGAAAATGTCGGTCAGAATCAGGGATTTGACGATCCGGCGGATCAGGCGATCGAAGGCTGGCTGCGCAGCCCCGGTCATCGCGCCAATATCGAAGGTCGCTATAATCTGACCGGTGTCGGAGTGGCGCGCAGCCGCAACGGCACTTTCTTCTTTACTCAGATCTTCATGCTGGCCCCGGATCCCGGGAATAAGTCCGCCAAGCCGGGGACCCTTTCTCGCTGATCACAAATCCGGCGCCGGTTTGTGATTGACCCGGGCTCCCGTTTCGATCGCCCCGCCTATCCCTCCGCCAGACGCCGGGCTTCGTCGCGGTCATACTCGGCCAGGTAGCTGATGAACTCCCGGCGGTGACTTTGCTCGTCGGCCATCAGGTCGATGCACATGTCCTGGGTAGCCCAGTCTATCTGATCGCAGATTTCGATGAGCTTTCGGTACTGCTCGATGGCCTGGTCCTCGGCCTGAATGACTCCGCGGACGACCGAGAGCACGTCGGTGTTGTCCTTAGGCGGCTGAATGGCGCGCTGCTCAGCCTTGAATTCCAGGCTGCCGGGCACCATTCCGCCGAGAACATGAATGCGCTCGGCAAGCCGGCGTGCATGGGTCAGCTCGCTGTCGATGTCCTCGCTCAGCGACTCCCGAATCTCTTTGGCTCGAATGCCCTCTAGATTGACCGAGTTGGCGATGTAGTTCAGAATGGTCTCAAGTTCCATCCAATAAGAGCGCGTCAATTCACGAATGATCTCCCTTACCTTTGTCTGGTCAGCCGGAAGGACTCCGGTTCTGGTCACGGTTTGGGCCATGGCGATACTCCTTTCTGGCGTTTGGCAGGTAGCTGAGAAGCCTTGAAGCCAGAATACCGCACCAGCCTCCTGGCTGCCAGATCAGCGAGGCCCCGGATCTCTTCCTGGGCCACTTCGCTGGGCAAATGTTCCGTCCATGTTCCATCTCATCCTGGCTCCCTCCCGATACCCACTTGAATTTCTACCGATCCGGCCTAGAATCGGAGCCACGGACATGATTCACGCTGATTCTATGAGCATGCTGACATTTCTTTTGCTGCTGGCCTTTTTCCAGGGACCTGAAAGGCAATCGCCGCCGGCGCGCGCCGAATCGCAGACCCCTGAATCAAGTCAGACGGCCAAGCCTGCCGAGCAGGCAAAAGCTGAGAAGGAACCGGCGGAGGAAGAGCCGGTTGTGACGAGGCACGAAATGAAGATCGGCGCCCGCGCGCTCAAATACACCGTCACCACGGGCATGATGCCTCTGAAGAACGAAAAGGGAGAGACCGAAGCACGAATCTTCTTTATCGCGTATGTGGCTGATACGGGGACGGGTCCCGAGAAGCGCCCGCTGACCTTTTCTTTCAACGGTGGGCCAGGCTCGTCCTCGGTCTGGCTCCATCTGGGCGCCCTTGGCCCGAAGCGGGTAAAAATGCTGCCGGACGGCGGGATGCCGGCGCCGCCTTATCAGCTGGTTGACAACGAGCACACGTGGCTGGACGCTACCGACCTGGTCTTCATAGACCCGGTCGGCACCGGGTACAGCCGTCCCGCCAGGCCGGAGCTCGGCAAGAAATTCTGGGGGTTGCGGGGAGACCTCGAGTCCGTCGGCGAGTTTATCCGGCTGTACCTGAGCCGTTACGAGCGCTGGAGCTCGCCGTTGTTCATGGTGGGTGAGAGCTACGGCACGACCCGGGCGGCAGGTCTGGCGGGTTACCTGATCGAGCGGGGCATCGCCTTTAACGGGATCATGCTGGTTTCTTCGATCCTCAACTTCCAGACGGCGGAGTTCGAGAAGGGCAACGACCTGCCGTACGTCCTCTTTCTGCCGACGTACACAGCGACGGCCTGGTTTCACAAGAAGCTCGGGCCGGATCTGCAGGCAGATCTCAAAAAGACGCTCGCCGAGGTCGAGCGTTTTGCCAATAGCGAATACACGCTGGCCCTGGCCAAAGGGGACCTTCTTTCCGATTCCGAACGCGCGGCCGTCGTCAGACAGCTGACGCGCTTTACCGGACTCTCTGAAAGCTACATTGCCGCCACGAACCTGAGGATCACCCAGTCGGGCTTCTGCAAAGAACTGCTGCGGGCCGAGAGGCGGACAGTTGGCCGGCTTGACAGCCGATTCAAGGGGATTGATGAGAGGGCGGTCGGGGAACGTCCCGAATTTGACCCCAGCATGGCCGCGATCCGGCCGCCGTACACTGCGATGTTCAACGACTACGTGCGCCGGAGTCTGGGGTACAAGACCGACCTTCACTACTACATTCTGGGGGGCGGGATCACTACTCCCTGGGAATTCCCGCAGGGGCAGTTCCCGGACACGAGCGAAGCGCTGCGGTCGGCCTTTTCCAAGAACCCGTCGATGAAATTGTTTGTGGCTTCCGGCTACTACGACCTGGCGACTCCTTATTCCGCGACGCGGTACACGCTGTCTCACATGGGCCTCGACCCGAGTCAGGTCTCGCGCATAACGACCGCGGATTACGAAGCCGGGCACATGGTTTACATCCACGAGGGAGAATTGGCGAGGCTGAAGAAAGACATGGCCGCCTTCGTGGCAACGGCCGTGCCGTAGTCCCGCACCAGGTTTCTTACTCGTACCGCAGGCACTCGATCGGGTCCAGGTTCGACGCCTGGACGGCGGGATAGATCCCGAACAGCAGCCCGACGGCCGAACTGACCCCAAAGGACAGCACGATCGAAGCGACGGTGATGATCGTGCTCCAGCCGGAATACATGGCCACGAGGCGGGAAATGCCGTAGCCGAGCGCGACCCCAATGATCCCGCCGGAGAGACTGATGGCAATTGCCTCGGTCATGAACTGGACCCGGATGTCGAGCTTGCGCGCGCCCAGCGCGCGCCGCAGGCCGATCTCGTTGGTCCGCTCGAGGACCGAAGCCAGCATGATGTTCATGATGCCGATCCCGCCGACCAGCAGGGATATACTGGCAATAGCACCCATAACGATGTTGAAGATGCCCTGCGTCCGCTGGTTCTGTTCGAGGAGTTTCTCTGGAACCACAATGGCGTAGTCGTCGACATAGCGGTGCATGGCTGACATCAGGTTATTGACGGTTGAAGCCTGTTCCTTCAGATCGGCCTGCGGGTGGGTTTCCACGATGACCTCGGTCAGTTCGTTTTCAATTGTGTCACCCTCGAACTTCTTGATGGCCGTCGTGATCGGGATGTAGATGTCGTTGTTCGGATTTTGGATTTTGACACCCTCGAACTCGGATTTCTCCACGTTCGCGTCGGCCAGCACCCCGATAACCGTAAGCCACTGATCATTGACCTTGATTTGCTTGTCGAGCACGTTCCCGAAACCGAACAGCTTCTGTTTCGCGGCGATTCCCAGCACGCAGACCTGGCTGTTGGACTGCTCGTCAGACGGGAAGAAAAACGACCCCTGGAGGAGTTTCAGGTTCTGAATGGCAGGATAGGTACTGCTCACGCCCAGGACGCGACTGTCCGCCTTGCCGGTATCGGCCACGACCTGGAAGGTCTTGACCACTCTCTTGGCCGAAATCAACGGCTTTGGTTTGAGGACGGCCTGGAGGGCCTCGACGTCGCGCAGGCTCAATCCCAGCGACTCCGTGCGTATCTGCCGCAGCTCCTCGGTCTTGAATTCCTTGGCCTGGATAATGATATTGCGGATGCCGAAGCTTTCGATGATACGCAGGCTCTCTTTCTCTGCGCCGGCGCCGATCGACAGCATAGCGACGACCGCCCCGACCCCGAAGATCATGCCGAGCATCGTCAGAAACGAGCGAAGCTTGTGTCTGGTAAGGTCGGAGACGGCTACGGTCGCGCTCTCGAATGTGAACATAAATTTCAAGATCTCCCCGGCCGTACGAGCCGGTTGATTGAGTTCATATTACGGCAAAGCTGGTCGATGCCGGCCATGGGGGCCGGCATCGAGGCTGTCAGTGCCTGCCGCCAATGTGGATCATCATGGGGGGACCGCCGCGGCCACGCCGATCGCTTGCGCTCGCCTTGCTGAAATCGGGCAGGGTAAGCTTGCGCGTTTCGAAGGGGTTGCGTAATGCGATGACAGCGCCGTCCTCCACTCCGCTGAGAATCACGGCCTGCCCGTGCGTGCTCAAGCCGGTCTGGACGACCTTCGGCTTAAAGTCCTCGCCCTGCTGCACGTAGACCAGATCGTTCTTGTCCTTGGTCGTCACGGCGCTGGCTGGGACCACGAAACACCTGTCGTATTTCTCCAGGATCACCTCGCCTTTCAGCGACATTCCGGGTCGAATGCGTTTCAGATCCGGTCCGGCGTCGGATATTTCGGCATCGCAAGTGAAGTACTTGAGCGGGGAGTTGCGCTCCAGGGCTGCCGCCAGCGTGGAGGCGTTTCGGATCTTCCCGTGGAACTCCTTCTCGGGGACTGCATCGAGCCGGATGACGACCTCCTGGCCTTTTGCCAGATGGCCGCCGTCTCTCTCCAGAACGTAGATCCGAGCCTGGAGGACCGCCAGATCCACGATCTCCACCAGGACTTGTCCTCCGAACGACTCGTCCCCGACCTGCGGGTCGCGCCGGTGATCGCGCCGCCAGAGGACCAGACCTGCGGAGGGGGCCTTGAGCTCGAGAGCATTGAGCGTTTGTTCTGCCACGCTGATCTCGGCCTGCGCCTGGTTTCGTTCGATTGCGAGGATCTGCTGGTCCGAACGGGCGATTCGTCTCTGCGTCTTGCCCTTGTTGGTCAGGAAAGTCACGCGTTCCTTCGCGAACCCGGCGTCGATCTTGGCCTCGATGATTTCCCACTTGGAGAAAATCGTCTCGTCCTCGGGAAGGACGGTCATGACGTAGTCGTACTGCATCTCGGCGTCCTGCCGGTCGAGTCCCAGGACTTTTTCGTCGGTCGCCTGCTTGGCGGTGGTCAGCTTGGACCGCTCCTGATTCGCCTCGAGCGTGTTCTGCTGCTTCTCGAGGTTCAGCCGGGCGTCCGTGCTGTCATACCGTATGAGAACGTCGCCTTCCTCGACAAATGTCCCTTCGGGAATCAGCCAGGCAACTTTGAGACTTCCCGAGCGGGTATTCGGTGTCGGCACCGGCGTGCTCCCCAAGCCCACGATTTCGCCAATCGCAGGGACTGTGAGGCGGAAGGGCTCCTTGGTCAATCTTGCCACCGGCACGGGATCCTCGTCGGCGGGGACAAAGGCTTTCGTCACCCGGCCGCGCAGATCTTCCCGGTAGGTGAAAGCGACAATAATCGCTACTACCACCAGCAGGAGGGCCAGCAGGCGCGCAATCCGACCGGCGAGGAGTCGACGTTTTGAGCCGTCAAGTGTTGGTTTGCTTGTCATGAGATGACCTCAAAGTCTCGGTTTAGTCCGGATTCTCTCGTTGGCCCGCAGCCCGGAGTCGACCAGGGCCGTTAGCCCGTCATTGGTCCGAAGTGTGATTTCCCGCCACTCCCAAGCCTGTTCAACGGGCTTCCAGACCTGGACAAACGAGCGGCCGTCACGCTCCTGGATACAGGACAAAGGAACAACCAGAGCGCCGGAGTAGCGGCCGACCTGGATCTGTGCCTTCAAACTCATCCCCGGCCGCAACTGCCTGATCAGATCGGAGTCCTTGTTAATCTCGACAAAGGCCTCCGTCACCTTCTGCGGCCGGTCAAAAGTCAACTGCTTCAAGATGGCGCTGATCGACGTGATCTTTCCCGAGAAGGACTTGCCCTGGAGGGCATCCACGGCAATGGACGCTTCCTGTCCTGGTTTCACCTTCCCGGCGTCCACTTCATCCACGTAGAGCTTGGCCCGGAGCGTATTCAGGTCTGGGATCTCCAGCACGGTGTCCAGGGCAAAGACATTGCTGCCGATTTGCCGGGCCTCGTTGTTCCAGTCGCGCTTGTAAATGACGACGCCGGACACCGGTGCTCGGACCGTCAGCTTCTCCATGGCCTCCATGAGCGCATCCAGGTGATTGCGGTAGTGATTCCCGTTGCTGCGTGAGATCTGCAGATCCAGCTGGCCGGCGGCTTCGAAGTTCTTGAGTTTGGCTTCGAGGAATTCCAGTCTCTTTTTGGCGGCGTCGCGGCGGATGCGCGTCTCCTCGACGGTCAGCGCGCTTTCGAGTTCGACCTGGTAGTTCAGCTTGTTGTCCAGCTTGCCGTACTCAGCCCTCGCCTCTTCGACCGTCAGCCTCAACTCGCGCAGTTGAATATCAAAATCCGAGCGCTTCTTCTGGTATTCCTCCTGGACGCGCTGCAGATTGGCCGTCTGCTCCCGCATCCGTCGGGCCACGTCCGAGGTGTCGAACTCGACCAGGAAGTCTCCTTCCGAGACCTCGGCTCCTTCCTCGACCATACGGGCCAGCCGAAAACGGAATTCGTTACGGATCTGGGGCGGGCCGATGCTGACGCTGCTGGTCGCTTCCAGAGTGCCGGTGGCGGTGATGAGCACGGGATAGTCGACCTTTTCCACAGCGATCAGGTCCTTATCGCTGACCGCGGCGGAGGCCAGCTGTATCCGGTAAAACGACACGCCGCCGGCGACCAGGACCAGGACCGCAATCACTATGTATATCGTCTTCTTGACGTTCACCTTACTCCTCCCACACCTTCTGCACCGGCAACAGGGAGTCGCCGGCACTGAGACCGGACCTGATCTCGACCAGAGTGTCGCCGAATGCGCCTACGTCCACGATCTGCCTTGTCGTTTCCGGTTTTTCGGTTTTCTTCAGCACATAGTACCGGCCTTGAGAGTCAAGTCCGAGGTATTCGCGCGGAATGGCGGTGGCCTTCTCGGCCAATTTGATCCCGAACATGACCCGCGCGGTCATTCCCGGCTTCATTACGGTGGGGTCGACTTTGTCGGGTTTAATCACGGCCCGGAACACCTTCTGCTGGGAAGCGAACCCCTTCCGGCTGGCCACGCTCGTCAAGGAGAGAACTGTCCCCTGATAGGTCGGACCTGGGGCCGCGTCCAGGGTAAAGCTGCATCTCATTCCTTTCGAGAGCAGGCTGAGCTCCGTGTCGTAGACCAGTCCGATGACCTGCATGCTTGACAGGTCGGGCAGCTCGACGACAGGCATCCCGGGAAAGATATTGTCTCCGACTTGGATCTTCCGGTTGCTTGCCCAGTTGTCTCCATAGATCACGATACCGTCCTGAGGGGCCAATATCCGTAGCAGAGCGACGTCGCCCTCGATCTTCTTCAGGTCGATCTCGGCTTGGGCGCGGTTGATCTCGACCAGGGCCATTTGCGTCGGGCGGCTCTTGTCGAAATTGTCGAGCTGCTCCTTGGCCTTGGTCAGCGCCAGGCGTGCTCTCTCCAGATCCAGCTGGTATTTCTGGTAGGTATTTGCCGCCAGCAGCTCGGGCGGTGTCTTGGCGTACAGCTCGGCGACCTTCAGGTTGGCCTCCGCCTGGGCCACCGCATTGAGCAGGTCGCAGCGCTGCGCTTCGAGATCGGCTTTCGTCTTCTCGATCGTCAGTTTGGCTTCATCGAGCCTGCGTTCGTACTCCGATCTCTGACTGATAAGGGCCGAAGAATCGAATTCGACCAGGCGCTCGCCCTGCTTGATTTGGGAGCCTTCCGGCGCGAGATAGGTGACGACGCTCGAGAAGGAACTTCGAATCCGGGGCACGGAGATCTGCACTGCGTTTGCGGCCCGAAGCTCGCCGGTTATGAAGAACTTCTTGAATATGTCGGTCTGCGCCGGCTTGACGGTTTGCGCTTTGGACGCCGCCGGCTTATTTGCCGCATTTGCCGGCGTCTGCCTGGTTTCTGCGAAGAGCAGGGATCCGACCAGGAGCAGGACCACCGATGTACAGACCTTCAGGAGATGGGGTCGTTGGATTTCTCTGAGCATAATGACTCTGTCTATGGCTGAGGCGGTCTTTCCGGCCCGCCCGTGCGCATTCGAAACTCCTGGCCGGGCTCAGGCTGCTGAGTCTTCAACCAGGCCGTCCATTCCTCCTCGACCTTGTCGAGGTCGGCGCCGATCGAGGGGAGCGCCTTGATTGCCTCGACCGCGTCCTTATCCTGAAGCGCGACACTGACGATTTCCTTGACCGGGTCGATTCCAGCTTTTTGAACCAGGTAGGTGAAAAAAGCGGCTGACTGGCCGTCGAACATCATCCGGTCCTGCTGATCCTTCGGCAGAGTGCGCGGCCCACCCATGCGCATGCCCCCTGAAACCGCGCCCGGGGTTTCGACCCGGTCACCGCCAGACGGTGTCCCGCCGCCGGACCGTTCCGTCCGGATCACGAATTGGCCGCCGCCCCCTCCCTCTGAGCCGGGCGCCACGAACGGCCGCGACATGGTCAGCATGTCTTCGAGCGGGAAAAGCTCCTCAACGTGCTGCTGCAGGAACCGGACGTTGCTTCCGCCCCCGCTGGCATAGGAAGCGATGCCGATATCGAGCCAGTCCGGCAACGGGCTGCGTCCCATGTCGTCAACCCGCGAGAGGCGGAATTCCGTCTGCGGCGCCAGTGCTGCCTGCAGCAGGGCGAAAGTCATCTGGCGGGCCGCATCGCGGGCCATCCCCGCCTCGAGCATGGGCCGCATCTCCGCGGACCGACTGCGGATTCTTTCCAACCGCTCGGTCATCTGCGCCGCATCACCACCCGCCTGCGCCATTTGCGCCTTGATGCGCTGCATCATCTCGTCGGCGCGGGCTTCAGGAGTCAGCACCAGCAATAACCAGGTGAAGCCCATCCTCAAAGCGCGAGGCTCGTAGACCGCATCTTTCTGGGCCAAAGTGGAGCAAACGAAGATCGCCCCCGGGGGAAGATCCCGGCCGAGCAGGTCCGCCACCCGCTGTCGAGCTTCCGCCACCGGTTTTTCAAAGGGTGCCACAGCCGCGCGACTCGAGGCGAAGAAATCAATTCCCTGGACTATCCCCTTGAACTGGTTGAAGTCCCTGAAGCCTTGAGTCCGTGATCCAGGCGCGGGCGACGAAGCTGTCAGCAGCAAAAAGGCGAACCACCACAGGGCGCGCCGCGGAAGACCGAACATGGTTACAAACCCCCAATGAATGTTCCGCTATTTAGTACGTAGATGAGACAGTTGTGTTTCGTGTCAAGAAGCAATCTTGCGGGTTGTGACCAGCCACATTCGCCCGAGCCCCTCTGTTCGCCCGGGTCCGGTCCGGTTCCGCTCAGCCGATATGTTCCAGCACGATCCGCAAGATCCTGCGAATCGGTTCGGCGGCGCCCCAGAGCAGCTGATCGCCGACGGTAAACAGAGCGCAGTACTGCGGCCCGATGTTCATTTTTCGAAGCCGGCCGACTGCGACCGTCAGAGTGCCGGAGACAGCCGCAGGCGTGAGTTGCCGGATCGTGGCTTCCCGCGTGTTGGGAACCAGGGTGACCCAGTCGTGAGCCTCGGAGACGAGAGACGCTATCTCGTCCAGCGGAACATCGGCGCGCAGTTTGACGGTCAGTCCCTGGCTGTGGCAACGCATCGCGCCTATACGGACGCATAGCCCGTCGACCGGGATTGGCGAGGTCGTCTCCAGAATTTTGTTGGTTTCGGCAAAGCCCTTCCATTCCTCCCGGGTCTGGCCGGTATCCATCGGCCTGTCGATCCAGGGTATCAGGCTCGCGGCCAGGGGGACGCCGAAACTCTCTACTGGAAGCGAGTTGTTACGCAGGGTGTGGGTCACGGCAGCGTCCAGGTCAAGTGCGGTCGAAGCCGGGCGGGAAAGGACGGCAGAGGCGGTTTCCGCCAGGCCGGTCATCTGCTTCATGAGCTCGATCATGTTCTTGGCGCCGGCCCCGGAGGCCGCCTGATAGGTCATCGACGATACCCACTCCACGACTCCGGCCTTGAACAGACCGGCGAGCGCCATGAGCATGAGACTGACAGTGCAGTTCCCGCCGACGTAGGTTTTGATGCCCGCAGAGAGGCCGCGGTCGATCACGTGACGATTGACCGGATCGAGCACGATAATGCTGTCGTCACGCATGCGGAGCGTGGAGGCGGCATCGATCCAGTAGCCCGTCCAGCCGGATTTCCGGAGTGAATCGTAAACCTTGCCCGTGTAATCGCCGCCCTGGCACGTCACGATAATGTCCATGCAGGACAAGACGCTGTCGTTGAAGGCATCAGCGAGCGGCGGCAACTCGATCCCGAGTTGCGGCGCCGGGCCGCCGACTTGTGACGTGGAGAAAAACAGAGGTTCAAACCCGGCAAAGTCGTTCTCCGCCCGCATGCGCTCCATGAGCACCGATCCGACCATGCCTCGCCATCCGACAAAACCCACCCTGAGCATAGTTCTCCTTCTTCAGGCCAAAACGGTTAAAAGAAAATGATAACCCGAAAGAGAGTCCCAACCGAGCGAGTTTTTGTCTGGGCTGCGCGAAAAGCGCCATCCCGCATACTCCAATGACATAGGTGTCGCGATTTGCCGGGAACGCGGCCGACACGGCGATGGATGGAAAAGACAAGCGCTCGGACGCGCACCACCGCGGAAGAGTCAGCAGGCCGACCGCAGCGGGGATCATCGTTCAAGGCTTGAACCGCGGACAGTCCCTCGCAGAGCCCTCCTGACGAGCAATAGGGCAGGTATCAATCCAAGAACGAACAAAAGGCGAGCAGAGATCTTGCGGCTGTGTACAGCATCGATCTATGTTTCATCGTCGGTTACTTCATCGATTACTTTTGTTCCAGTTTCGGAATCAGGCTGCCGAAAACGTAACGGTATGCATCCTGAATCAGCTGATCGTTGATTGCATAGACCGCCGGAGTGATGTCCTCGACCCGTTCTTTCGAGATAGGCGTGTCGCCGTGATCACGCCATTGAGTGCTCCACACGTCAAAGGCGATTGGAACTCCGCCAGTGGTGCCATGGACAGACTTGAGAGATCCATCATGGGATGCATTGCTTCACCAAAAGCTACTAGCCCGAGTTTGCCGCGTTGTATCGTGAAGTGTCCGAGGCTTCTGTGGGTCGCGGAGGTACTCATCCTTTGAGCTCGGGCCCTCATCCCTCCGATTAATTGTCAGATTCAAACGCTTGTCAAGCCAAACCAGCGGATACGGGTTGGTGGACCTACCCTGCGGCCCTGAGTAGTACCTGGCGCCGAAGAAATCGAGGCCCGATTCGCTGTCGCGTTCCTGGCCCTTGAACTTCGAGTTGACGTCCTGCCCGCTGCCCGTGCTCAAGACGATTTCGCCGAAGGGCAGGTAATGATGGGTCTTTTGCACACCCCCGGTTTCATTGGTCACGGCCCTGGTGCTTCCCAGGTGATCGGTATGGACGAAGAGAACGGCCCGCGTCGAAGGCGCTCCGCCGTATTCGGCGACCAGGCGACCGAAGGCGTTGTAAATGTAAATCGTCTCCACGCCATTCGATCGCTTCTTCACCCTTCGCCCCTCGCCGTCGTAGAAGTACTGAGAAGCTCCCGCCGACGAACTGGTCTGCCGGTTCTCGGAATCGTAGGTAAAGGTACGGGCGAGAGGATCGGAGGTGATGTTACCCGCCGCGTCATACCCATACCCGGCAGACGAAGTCAAGCGGTTTCTGGCGGCCAGGTACGCCCCCTGGTTGACAGGGGGCAGGCTCGGGTTGGGGACATAGCCCCAAGAGACCCAGCGATTCCCGTATTGGTCATAGCCGTAACCCTGGCTCCAGACCCCTCGCGAATCGATCGCTGATTGCAGCCGATTGAGCGGGTCGTACGTAAAGGTGTGGGTGTAGGACAGGCCTCCCAGCGTGATCGATTGGGTGCGGACGTTCCCGTTGTTGTCCCCGGTTCCGTAAGAGTAACCAAGGCGCATAACGCCACCGTTCACCTCGAGGGATTCAGGCTGAAGCCGGGAGTTATAAACGGCCGTTTCTACCCGCCCGTTCCCCAGTACGCTCTCCTCCACCTGGCCGGCCGCGTTGTAGTAACGGGCCTGCAGGTAGGGCGCCGCCCCGGTAACGCTAAAAACCCAGCCCGCCGCGTCGTAGCCGGTGGTGACGACTCGTCCCGAAGTGATCTTCAGAATCGAGATAGTACTCACAAACATAAACCTCCCTCCACCGGATCTCCCAGACGATTTCCGTCTGGTTAGCGAAACCGCGGCTATGAACGCTGTCCACCCAGGGCTGCGTGATTTCATAGTCCACCCAGATGGACCGGCCCATCTGATCCGTAATGCGGGTCTCGAGTTGCTGCTGGTATTCATCGTAGGTCTCTGTGATGGTCACATAGTTGTCGTTGCGATCGTAGATCCTTTGATATTGACCGGGGAGTTCCTCCACCCGAGTCCCGTTTGGAAAAGAAAGCACCCAGCGATTGTTCTCAAAGTCACTATCAGCATCCGCGTAGAACTCAAGCCGAAGGTAGGAACCGTCTGTGCTGAAGTAGGTCATTTTGTTGGGAGCAGAGACGATGCGGACCGGAAAGTCGCAACTCGCGCTGGGCAAACGCTGAAAACCGTCCGGGCGGACACTGTAAAAGAAGTCATTCAGTCCGTCTTCAAATCCGAAGGGCCGGAATTCATGGGAGGTTCAGAGGTTCAGAGGTTCAAAGGTTCAGAGGTTCAGAGGTTCAGAGGTTCAAAGGTTCAAAGGTTCAGAGGTTCAGAGGTTCAGAGGTTCGTGCTCCCGTCTGGGAAGTGGATCTTGACCTTGTAGATGTATACCCATGGATCAGTGTCACAGGGCGGCTGTTGCTGTGGCGGGTAGTGATCGAGGCGGTTTTCCAGCTCAAACTCATAGCGCGCTGTATACCGCCACCCCCCGTACTCGCTACTCGTCAACCTTTGGGCCCAATACAGCCCGGTCCCGTTGGTCGCCAGCATGGGGCTCGTGTCGTAGATCTTGCTGTTGTTCCTTCATCGTCGTTCCACCTTATGATTCAGCTACGCGCTATCGGCATCTCCAAGCGAACCGGCGATAGAAGTGCCACTACAGCCGTTCCGGCTGGCTTTGACACTGACCGGAGACACCCGGGAGTGAAGACCTGAGACAAGTTAGCGCCGTGGCAAGGGCCGACGACAAAGGTCGCGTTTTGGCGCACCGCCAGTCAGGTTCTGAAGTACGCGATCAGCCGGGACACTTATCGCGGCCAGTTCGACTGCCGAGGGTTTCCGGCCCGCGTCAAGGTGCACCTTCTGCTGTGGCGTGTGGGCGGTTATCGGGGAGAGGAATGACAGCGAGAGGACCAGGCAAAGCCAACAGAGCCTTACAGGCATATACCGCGACTCCGAATCAAGCGGTAACGCTGGACTGCTAGTGCCACCGCCGGGAGTGGAAGCGCTCGAATCCCCCCGGCCTTCCTCCTCCGCCTGGCCTCGCCGAATGAGACCTTAGCACCACAGAAGGCAGCCAGTCAACAGATCTACAATGTAACTTTCCTGATATGCCAAAGTTAACAGTGGGCCTTCGGTGTATGGACCTTGGTGCGCCGACTCCTTGAATACTCGGTCCCAATTCCAGGACCATGCAGCCGAGGAGGTAGGCCAGGCTCGAGCCGGCCAGGTGAGAGGGACCGGGCATGACGTTCGATTGGCCTTTCTGACGATCCTGGAGAGGAAGGCGAAAAGCCATCCCGCATGCTCCAACGCTCCAACATCGCATGTGTCGCGATTGCCGGGAACGCGGCCGACACAGCGAGGGATCGAAAAGACAAGCGCTCGGACGCGCACCACCCAGGAAACGGCGAAGTAGTGAACCCTTGTTTACTGACTGGCTGCGTGCGCCGTGGGTTGTCGCTTACCGCCCCTCCAGCTGCACGATCGTCTCCACGTGCGGAGTCTGCGGGAACATGTCGACAGGTTGGACGCGCGACGCCTTGTAGCCGAGCCGGCTGAGAATGTCCAAGTCACGTGCCAGGGTCTCGGGATTGCAGGAAACATAGAGGATGCGGCGGGGGCCCAGCCCTGCAATCTGGCTCAGCACCGGAGCGGCGGCGCCGGTGCGGGGAGGGTTCAGGCTGACGACGGCCGGCTGCTCGCCGTGACGGACCACCTGTGCGAGCCGGCCGGCGTCAGCCGATCTGAAACGGCAGTTCGTCAGCGAATTGAGCCTGGCATTTCTTTTGGCGTCCCGCACCGCTTCTGCGGAAGCTTCAATCCCGATGACAAGCTTCGCGTTGCGCGCCAGGCTCATGGCGATTCCGCCCGCGCCGCAGTAAACGTCGAGCGCGCGCTCGGCCGGCTGCAGCTCCGCCCATTCCCGGACCAGCGCGTAGATCCAGGCAGCCTGGCCGTGATGTGCCTGAAAAAAGGAAACCGGAGACAGGAGGATGCGGTTGGGTCCGATCTGATCCAACAGGTCGGGATACCCCCAGATGAGTCTGGTTGTCGGGCCGAAAACCTGGGAAGTCTCCTTGCTGTTCAGGTTGAGATGGACCGAGACAACTTCCGGGACGCGCCGCTGAAGCCCCTTACTCATCGTGTTGGCAAAACGCTGGTCGTCCTCGCCGACCACCAGGGTGACCATAGCCTTGCCGAATACGGGACTGACCCGGATAACCACGTGGCGAAGCATCGGCACGGCCCGTGCGAGCGGGTGTCGGGACGCGACCAGGTGGTCGAGTTCGGCCTTGACTGCGGCGGCGACGGAGTTGACCAGAAAGTGATGAGCCGGGCAGTCGGTCGTGTCCAAAACCTCGCGTGTTCCGGGCCGGAACAGGCCCACCCGGACCTTGTTCCGGACGATTGCGACGGACAACTTGGCCGTTGCCCGGTAGCCCAGAGGGGGATCCGCCGGGCGGATCGGCAAAATGAGAGGCCGCGCGGGCCCGGCGCCCAGGCACGAGCGGACCTGTTCCTCCTTCCACTCCAGCTGCGCCTGATAGTCGAGATGAATGAGGGGGCAACCGGTGCAGGTTCCCGCCGGCGAGCAGGATCCGGATGGGGACAGTTGGCGGCGGCCTTGGCTTTTCACCTCAGGCACCATGTTAACATCGGCATATACTACTCAACAGAACCAGGAGCGAGAGAAAAACCATGACTGTTCATCCTCTTGCGGGGAAAGCCGCCCCGGCGTCCATGCTTGTGAACATCCCACGGCTGATCGCGGCCTACTACACACTTCGCCCGGATCCGACCCTTGCGGCCCACCGGGTCAGCTTCGGGACCTCCGGGCACCGGGGATCATCGCTCCGGAACAGTTTTAACGAAAGCCATATCCTGGCGATCACGCAGGCCATCTGCAACTACCGCAAGGCACGCGGCATTACCGGGCCCCTCTTCCTCGGCATGGACACACACGCACTGTCGGAACCGGCCCACTCGAGCGCTATCGAAGTGCTGGCAGCCAACGAAGTGCAGACAATAATCGCCCGGGATTTCGGTTACACTCCCACACCGGTCATCTCTCATGCGATCGTGACGTATAACCGTGACCGGCGCTCTGGGTTCTCGGATGGGATTGTCATCACGCCTTCCCACAACCCTCCGGAGGACGGCGGCTTCAAGTACAACCCGCCGGGCGGAGGCCCGGCTGATACGGAAATCACTGCGGCCATCGAGCATGAGGCCAACCAGCTCCTGGCGGCTGAAAACCGTGGCGTGCGACGGCTTCCTTACGAGCGCGCCTTGAAGACCGGCTTCATCCGTCATTATGATTTTGTCACGCCTTACGTCTCTGACCTGGCCTCGGTCGTCGACATGGGGGCCATCGCTTCCTCTCGGCTCAAAATCGGTGCTGATCCCATGGGCGGCGCCGGCGTGGCCTTCTGGGAACCGATTCGCGAGCGCTACGGCCTGGACCTGACCGTGGTCAATCCCCGGGTCGACCCTTCCTTCTCGTTCATGCGCGTGGACCGGGACGGCCGAATCCGCATGGATTGTTCTTCGCCTTACGCCATGGCCGGCCTGATCGACTTGAAAGACCGTTTCGACATCTCGTTCGGTAACGATTCGGATTTCGATCGGCACGGCATCGTCACGCGCAGCTCCGGCCTGATGAATCCCAATCACTTCCTGGCGGTGGCAATCTGGTACCTGTTCCAGCGCCGCTCCTGGAGTCCCGAGACCGCGGTCGGAAAGACGCTGGTGAGCAGCAGTATGATTGATCGGGTCACCGGTCATCTGGGGCGCAGGCTCGTCGAAGTGCCCGTCGGCTTCAAGTGGTTCGTGCAGGGGCTTATCGAAGGACGCTTTGGATTCGGCGGAGAAGAAAGTGCGGGCGCTTCCTTTCTGCGCAGGGACGGGACGGTGTGGACTACAGATAAGGACGGCTTCATCCTCGATCTGCTTGCGGCAGAGATAACGGCCACGACCGGCAAAGACCCGGGCGAACAGTACCGTGAGCTGACCCGGTTGTTCGGAGAGCCGGTCTACGAGCGGATCGATGCCCCAATTTCGGCCGAACGGAAATCAGCCTTCAAGAACCTCACTCCCGAGAAGATCAAAGCCTTCCAGTTAGCGGGAGAGCCCATTGTCGCCAAGCTGACCACTGCTCCGGGGAACGGCGCCCCAATCGGAGGCATCAAAGTCGTGGCCCAAGAGGGCTGGTTTGCCGCCCGGCCGTCGGGAACGGAGGACGTTTACAAGGTTTACGCAGAGAGTTTTAAGGGAATCGAACACCTGCGGCGCATCCAGGAAGAAGCGCAGGCGATTATAAACCAGACGCTCGGTCATTGAGGATGGACTGGGGCCCAGCGAACGTGTCTCTGAAGCGCCGGTAGTTACGAGCACTCTTTCGGAGTGCGGCAGCCATCCTGTCGCTTTGTGCCCGCCGGCCATGCCGGCGGCCGTCTCGAAGATCGAAAGTGAAAAGGCCGCCGGCATGGCCGGCGGGTACAAAGCGGCGGCATGGCCGCCGCACTCCGAAAGAGTGCTCGCGGAGGCCGCGGCCTCAGTTTTCAATTTGGATTGTTCCGGTGCGATCCTTCGTAAAGGTACTTGATTTTATCCTTGAAGATCAGCAGGTTCGGCTGACCCTGGCGGGTCAGCCGTATGAATGCCCTGTCGTAGTACTCGATCACCCCGCTGACCTCGGTGTTGTCGTCCAGTCGAACCCGCACCGGAGTCTGATTCTCGATCAGCTCCTTGATGTACTCGACTTCCTTGTTAGTGCTTTCCGGGGGCCCCGAACGTTTCTCGTCTCGCCATCTTGAGGGCCGGTGCTGGTCCTGGCGGTCGTGATGGTTGTCGTCGTTGCCCCCGTAATAAGGCCTATTCCTCTCGTTCACGCAAGTACTCCATTTCACAGAGTGGCGCCCGTCGGCTCGATGAGGGAGCCTATGGCGCAGGGCTCGGCGGCGTGAATGTCAGCCTATAGCCCGTTCCGCTCAGCACCTGTACAGTATAGTGGCCGTTCATATCCGTCTCAGCGCCGCTCACGAAGTAGATCCCCGGGGCGCCGGTAATCTGACTGGAAAAGGCGCTCACTTCGACTCCCATGACACCCTGGCCCTGGCTGTTGGTCACTTTACCGGATATCTGTACTGGGGGCGGCAGCGTGGGCAGGTCGAAGTTCTCCGTGCGATTGGCGCCGAGTGCTCCAAGGGCCCGTCCGGGCCACGGAAAACCGGCGTTCCCATATGGCGGAACGCCGACCGGGAACCCCACGCCGACGGCCAGAGGGCGGTCCTTGGGGACCAGGAGCTGGTAGGCGCCGGCCGCGCCGACCTGCGTTGTGTTGGTCGAAGTGCCAATCATGCAGTCCGTCATGATCTCGTCGTCCACCGGCGCGCTGGTGTCCATCGCCGTCAGGAAGGTATTGGCGGGCGAGCCCGGAACTCCGTTCTGGCTGACTGTCCCTGATAGCTGGACAGTAGCGGGAACTGCGAAGTTGCCGGTACCGGGTACATTGACCGTCCCGACGTTGAGGAAGCTCAGCATGTTTTGCCCAACGGTCAGCCTCAGGCTGGCGTTGTACGTGCCGGCCGGCAGCTGAACGTTATAGGGCACGTTGGCCATGAGGAAGGTATTGACGCCGGTCTTGCCGTCGGCGCTGGAGAGCGTCAGCAGGCCGGCCGTGGCCCCGATCTGGTCGATTCCGGTTATCGTGCCTGTCACCAGGTTCAGGCCGACTTGAGGAACGTTGATGTCCTGCGTCTTGTCGGCGTTAACCGTGATGGCCGGCTGAACCGCGTAGTTGAGCGTGGGGACGCCCAGCGGCAGCGGGCTCTCCGGCAAGTAGCAGATCGCCAATTCGTACGTCCCCGCCGGCACAATCACAACGTAGCGCTTAGTCTGGTTATCCACCCACCCCACGTAAGTCCTTCCCCCCGCGGCAGTCGAGCGCGCACTCACCAGATTCACGGTCCCCACCGCGCCGCTGATGGTCCCGGATATCTTGAGGCCAGGGGGCAGAGTGGCGTCGACCGTGGTATGGGCAGTGGCGCTGATGTCCGTCTTTTCCTGATCAAGGAGTGCCGAAACGGAGAAGAGGTTCCCCTCAAACGACCCTTCTACCACTGGTAGCGTGGTGTAAGTGAGCGGGTTGGAGTTCTGCTGAAGAGTAACGGCGCAGACTTCGCCGGTCCCGGATGTCACCGAAATGCACATGGTTCCCCGGAAGCTGGTCTTTCCCTCGAAGATTTGCGCGATCAACTTGGCGTACTGGTTGTGTCCGGGCAGAATGATGGGATTTGCGATTCGGCCGGCGAAGAATCCGGCTTCGTCTACCAGCCAGATGTCGATCGTTACGGAGAGGTCTCCGACGTTGAAGAGGGCAAAACCCGTGCCTGAGTCGGCCGAGAAATTGACCGGGAGCGTAAAGTCGCTGCCGACAGGGGAATCGCCGACCCCTGCCTCGGTCATGAACACCTGGCCGTTATAGAGCGTGTAGATGGCCGATACCCCAATCGGCACGTTAGACGTGACCTGCGCGCTCCCCTCCGACAGCGCTCCGGTTCCGGAAGTCTGAAGGAAGGCGGACGCTCCGGGCTGCAACGTCACTTGGATGACACCCGATTGCGCCGCAGAGGCGTCCGGCTGCGACATGGCCAGGCTCGGCGGCTCGCTTCCTGCCACCGTCACCGGAAACTCGACGCCTGCCGGCTTCCGCACCGTAATCGTCACATTGGCCGGTGCTGCCGAGATGTTAAAGACAATGAAAGTGGTCCGGATGTTGATGCCGGCCAGGTCGCCTCCGTTGGCGATCTGCGGCAAGTTGAACTCTGTCTTGGTGCTGGATTTGTCGACGACCGGCAAGGTGGTGTTCGAGAGGGGAGATGCGATCTGGCGCAGCACCACCCCAGCGACAGGAGTCGTGCAGGCCAGCTCCAGCGTCCCTCTTGTGAAGTTGGTGGCATTGGGAAAAAGGCCGCCAGACCCGGCCACGAATTTCGCCAGGTGGTTGCGTTCACCCAGCGGGATGTTGGAAAGCGTTCCGACAAGCGAGCCATCCGTCCGCCGAAGCGTGTAGGTGATCGAGGTAGCTTGGGGGGCGAACAGCGCCACACCGGTGTTGAACCCGGCCGATGCGTCCACCGGGATGACGAAATTGGTCATGGGGAGCGAAGCCCCGACGCCGGCCTCGGTCAAGAAAGCGCCATTGGCGTCGTACATCGTGAAAATCGCAGACAGGCCGAGCGGGTGCTGCGATTCCACGCGGGCTGCGCCGGCTTCAACGTCGCCGGACCCTGACGTTTGGAAGATTTTGGTCTCACCCGGTCCGATCGAGAACGGCCCGAATTCATCGTCCGTCCCCAGGCCGGGTATGGTGACCGTCATGCCGGCGCCGGAGTCTCCGGTCAGGTGAATCGTGACGGTATCCGAAGCGGTGCTCGGATTGAAAATGATGAAAGTGGTCCGGATGCTGAAAACCCCGGGAATTGTCCCGTTTGCCACCTGTGGGAGGTAGGCGGTCTCCAGAGCGAACGACCAGGCAAAACAAAAGACGACAACGACCAGGCAAGTTAGTGCTTTTGCTCTCATCGACTCTCCCCCATTTAAAAGAACAGGTCCTTAATCAACCGAGACGATCGCCAGAGCATACCTCAACTGCGGCGGGGAAAGAAGTTTAATCCGTGCCTTGAGGTAACTCCTCAGTCTTGTTTGTAGTGCCGCCTTCAGGCGGCACTCTGGACTTTGGCGAAAATAAACAGATGTGTGAACGTTT
>JBHGBF010000270.1:0-15598 GCA_041946865.1 Acidobacteriota bacterium
CCTGGGCTGTCTTGCCTAACGCCTTCGGCGTAAAAGACGTTCACACATCTGTTTATTTTTGCCAAAGTCCAGTCCACGCCGGAGGCGTAGACTAAGTGAGCATTTTCAACACCCTCGCCGCACTCCTCCGCCGGCATAAGCGCTAAAACAGGGGTCGTTAGGGCTTTTGGCGCTTATGCCCTGCGCTGGGTGCGCGCTGATGAGATTGTTGCCGACTGCACTCCATGAAGGATGGATGCCGCCCTGCGGGCGTTTCTTCTTGTAGAATATCCCCGTGGACAAGATCCTCTTCATGGCGCCGATCGTTCTGGCGATGTTTCAAGCCCCTTTTCCCAAAGACCCGATGCTGGGGGAATTCGAGAAGCAGCTTTCGGCTCTCGAAGCCGTGTTGGTTCCCGACAAGCGGATCGAGCTGTTCGAGGTCGAAGTCGTGAGATCCGGCACGAAGTGGGATATCAAGGGCGAAACGACCGTGGTCACAGCCAGAGATCGTGTTCTCCAGCTCGCGCAGTCGGCCTTCGGCGGACGCCTGGGAAAAGCCGACCTCAAGCTGTTGCCTGATCCAGGCCTCGGCGAGAAAAACCAGGCACTCGTCCGGGTCAGCGTGGCCCCGATGCGCAAGACGCCGAAGCACGCAGCGGAGATGGTCGATCAGGTGGTCATGGGAACGCCGGTCAGACTGCTCAAGGAGGAAGGCGGCTGGTTCCTGATCCAGACTCCGTATCGTTACCTCGGATGGGTCGAAAAGCTCCTGCTGGTTCGCCTCACGCCCCGTGAAATCGAAGCATGGACGAGCCACGGCGCTTTAGCCCGCTATGCGCGGCTGTACGGCACTGTCTGGTCAGGACCCGATCAGCGGGAACCGGTTTCCGATATTGTGCTATCCTGCATCGTCAAGACTGCTCCCGGCCAGGAAGGTCTCACGGGCGTGGTCCTGCCCGACGGCAGAACCGGATTCCTGGCGCCAGACAGCCTGCGTCCTGTCGCGAACAGCGCTCTCGACAAACCGCGGCCAGCCGAAATCGTCAGGCTCGCCCTCCAGCTGCGGGGCATCCCTTACCTGTGGGGCGGGAATTCGACCAAAGGTTTCGACTGTTCCGGTTTCACGCAGACGGTGTTCCGAATGAACAGCATCCAGCTGCCGCGCGACGCCGATCAGCAGGCCCGGCAGGGCACGGCTGTCCAACCGGCAGCCGATTTTTCCAACCTCCAGCCAGCAGACCTTCTTTTCTTCGGCAAAGAGCGGATCACGCACGTCGGTATATCGCTGGGCGGCCCGCGTTTCATTCACGAGAGCGGGGACGTGCACATCAGAAGCCTGAACCCCCAAGACCCGGATTTTGACGCCGGACGTCGAGATTCGCTCAAGCAGGTCAGACGGGTGATCAACGAGAGCCCGGCGGGTAGCAAGTGAATCGCGCCGTAGGATTTGACGGAGCCGTGCCCACAGGGGACTGTGTTGAAAGCTGCAGGGTGGGGCTGGGGAAAGGAGCCTTATGGACAGACGGAGCTTCTTCAAGGCCACGGCAGCGGGGATGGTTGCGGGCAGATTGTCCGACACCGGTCGCGCCGAGAACAAATCAGGCCCAGGCACAATGGAAATCAAGGTCCGAAGACTGAATCTCCGGCATACCTGGACGATTTCGCGAAACTCGAGCGATTTCAAGGACAACGTCTTTGTCACCATCAGCCGCGACGGGGTCACCGGCTGGGGAGAAGCGGCGCCGAACGTCAGATACGGTGAAGACGCCCAGAAGACCGTCGTCAGGCTTCAAAACGCCCGCCCGTCCTTTGTGTTCTCCGACTGGTTCCAGTACGCCGAGGTCAAGAACGTCGTCGACGAGCTGATCACCGACCAGAGCTGCGCAAAAGCTGCCCTCGACATCGCACTTCTTGATTGGGTCGGAAAGAAGTTTAACCAGCCGCTTTTCCGCCTGTTCGGATTGGATCCGCAAAAGACCCCCATTACGACCTTTTCAATCGGAATCGACACGCCCGACGTGGTCAGGCAAAAGGTTAAGGAGGCGGCCGATTTCCCGGTCCTCAAGATCAAGGTCGGGCTGAAGAATGACCAGGAAATGCTGGACGCCGTGCGCCGCGTGACTGACAAGCCGTTGCGCGTTGACGCGAACGAAGGCTGGAAAACCAAGGAGGAGGCACTCGGGAAGATCAAATGGCTCGAGAGCCTGGGCGTGGAGCTGATTGAGCAGCCCCTGCCCAGCACGATGCTCGAAGAAACGAAGTGGCTGCGCGAGCGGGTCAACATCCCCATCCTGGCTGACGAATCGGTCAAGACGGCCCGCGACATCCCTGCCCTGGCCGAGGCCTTCGACGGCATCAACGTGAAGCTGATGAAGTCGGGTGGCGTGCAGGAAGCCCTGACGATGATCAAGATGGCCCGGGCGTTGGGCATGAAGGTCATGCTCGGCTGCATGATCGAGAGTTCGGTCGCGATCGGCGCCGCAGCGCAGATCAGCCCCCTCGTTGATTACGCCGATCTCGACGGCAACCTGCTCATTTCCAACGATCCCTTCAAAGGGCCGACGGTAGAGAAAGGAAAGATCGTCCTCCCTAAAGGACCGGGACTGGGAGTCGAGCCGGCCGCATAGAGCATCCCGGGGCGAACAGGCATCCGGCCTGAACTCCCGGGGGAGGCGCTCTCGGCGCCGGCCAGGTATACTTCTCGAAACTTCGCGACCATGCTACAATCCCGCGCCTGTGACCGATCTCGCACATGGACCTATTGACTCCGAACGGACGGGAAGAAACCAATGAACTACTCACCCCTGCTAGCAGTGACGACTGCGACGTCTCACATCACCCCGATTGACTGGCTGGTCATTGCCATTTATTTCGGCATTCTGCTGTCAGTCGCCTGGTGGGTGGTCCGGAGAGGGAAGGACACGGCGGCCGACTACTTCCTCGCCGGACGCAACCTAGGCTGGTGGATCATCGGCGCCTCGATTTTCGCCTCGAACATCGGCTCGGAACATGTTGTCGGCCTCGCCGGGTCAGGCGCGACTGACGGCGTGGCCATGGCCCACTACGAGCTGCACGCCTGGTGCCTCCTTGTGCTGGCCTGGGTGTTCGTCCCGTTTTACCTCCGGTCCCAGGTCTTCACTATGCCGGAGTTCCTGGAGCGCCGTTTCAGTACCGGATCCCGGTACGTCTTGTCGATCGTCTCGCTCATCACCTTCATTGTCTCCAAAATCGCCGTCGGGATCTTTGCCGGGGGCGTGGTTTTCGGGACGCTGCTGCCCGAACTCCAGATCACGATCGGCCGGACAACGATCGACAGCTTCTGGATCGGTTCGATCCTGGTCATCGCCCTGACCGGGCTTTACACGGTCCTCGGCGGGATGCGCGCCGTCGCTTACAATGACGCGGTCCAGGTCACGGTCCTGATTGTCGGCTCGGCCTCACTGACCATCTACGGGCTGATTCAGCTGGGTGGATGGAGCGAGCTGCGCGCGATTTGCGGATCAGACATGTTCAACCTGTGGAAGCCGCTGATTCCGCACGGTGTCGAGGGGACCTGGGCCCCGGTGCTCGAAACCAACGCCGCGGGCCATGTCGTCAAACAAGCCTGGTACTTTAACGGCAACTATCCCTGGCTGGGCATGCTTTTCTGCGCGCCCATCATCGGCCTCTGGTACTGGTGCACCGATCAGTACATCGTGCAGCGCGCCCTGGGCGCCCCGAACCAGACCACCGCCCGGCGCGGCAGCATCTTTGCAGCCGCCCTGAAACTCTTCCCGGTTTACCTGTTCATCATTCCGGGCCTGATCTGCTACGCGCTTGCCAAAAGCGGCAAGATCCCGGAGCTCGGCGCCATGATCGGGCCTGACGGAAGCGTGATCCGCCCGGTTGCACAAGCCTCCTTCCCGATGATGGTGCAGTACCTGCTTCCCCCCGGGCTGCGAGGCCTTGTCGTAGCCGGGCTTCTTTCTGCGCTTATGGGTTCGCTCGCCGGCGTTTTCAATGCCTGCTCGACCCTGTTCACGGTCGACCTCTACGAGAAGTGGAGACCGGGCGCGTCCCAGCACCAGCTGGTCCGCACGGGCCGTATCGCCACGACCGTGATGGTGCTGATTGCCGTTGCCTGGATCCCCGTCATCAAAGGTGCTTCGGGCCTGTACAACTACCTGCAAGCGGTCCAGGGCTACCTGGCGCCTCCGATCTTCGTGGTCTTCTTCCTCGGGGTCTTCTTCAAACGGATGAACGCCAAGGGAGCACTGTGGGCGATGATTGTCGGCTTTGTCATGGGCATCTTCCGCATGCTGGTCGACACCCCGGTGACTCTCGGAATGTTCGGGTTCGAGAAGGGCTACGAAGCAGGATCCTTCCTCTGGATCATCAACAACATCTACTTCCAGTATTGGAGCGTGCTCATCACGATTGTCTCGGCCATCGTCATGGTGGGCGTCAGTTACGCAAGCTCCGAGCCGGATTACGGGAAGATCCAGAGCCTGACCTTCGGGACGGCGACCGACGAGGACCGCCATGCGACCCGGGCGAGCTGGGATTGGCACGACCTCGCCGCCTCGGCCTTCGTGCTGATGTGCATCCTGGGGGCTTATTTGTACTTCAGGGGGTAGACACCAAAGCAAACAGCGCAAGCGCAGCGTCTTTTGCGGAGCGCGTCGGGTGCGCACCGTTACGAGGTTCGTTCGTGGATACCCTGCGCACCCGACGCGCTCCGCTGGAAAGCGCTGCGCTTTGCGGCTCTGTTGACGTCAGATCTACTCCAATTCCAGGACCACCACCGATTTGGACGGCAGGCTGACCTCGAGGCCTTCCGGTGTCACCTTCGCGCCGGTAAACGCCACCGGCCTGACCGCCTCGGGTTGTTCGAAGGTGTTGCGCGCATTCATGGCCGCAGCCGTCAGCGCCTGTCCCGTTACTGCCTTGACTTTTGCGCCGCGCAGTTCCACCGGAACCGTCCGCCCCTGGTTGGGATCGAGGTTGCAGAGTGTGACGTGGATACGCCCGGCGCCGTCTCGTGAGGCTGACACGCTCAAGGCCGGGATGCTCTCAGCCTGATACGTGTATTTGTCCGTTTCTATGAACACGGGCAGCAGCAGGGCATCCTGGTGCAGCTTGTAGAGATCGAAAACGTGGTAAGTGGGAGTGAGGACGATCTGGCCACCCCGCGTAAGGATGGGGGCCTGCAGCACGTTGACGAGTTGCGCAATGTTCGCGAGGCGTACCCGGCAGCAGTGATTGTTGAAGATGTTCAGGTTGATAGCCGCCGCCAGGGCGTCGCGCAACGTGTTCTGCTGGTACAGGAAACCCGGATTGGCGCCGGGTTCGACGTCATACCACGTCCCCCACTCGTCCACGACCAGCGCCACTCTCCTCTGGGGGTCGTATCTGTCCATCACGGCTGAGTGGCGTTCGACCAGGGTTTCCATCTCGAGCGTCTTCTTCAGGATGCTGAACCATCCTGCCTCGTCGAATTCCGTGGCTGAACCCTTTTTGTTCCAGTTCAGGACGGTGTAAAAGTGCAGGCCGAGCCCGTCCATGTGCCTTCCCGCCTCCCGCATCAGCGCTTCCGTCCATTCGTAGTTGCTTTCATTCGGTCCGCAGGCAACTCGGAAGAGCCGGTTGTCGCCGTAATTGCGGAGATACGTCCGGTACTGGCGGTAGACGTCGGCGTAATAAGCCGGACGCATGTTGCCACCGCAGCCCCAGACTTCGTTCCCGACGCCCCAAAAGGAGATTCTCCACGGTTCGTCACGCCCGTTCGCACGCCTCAAGTCGGCCATCGGGCTCCTGCCCCCGAATGTCGTGTATTCGACCCATTCGGCCATCTCCTGTACGCTCCCGCTGCCGACATTGCCGCAGAAATACGGCTCGCAACCGACCTGCTCGCAAAAATCCATGAATTCATGCGTGCCGAAATGGTTGTTCTCGGTCACCCCGCCCCAGTGCACGTTGACGATCGTCGGCCGCTTTTCCCGGGGCCCGATACCATCCTTCCAGTGGTACGTATCGGCGAAGCAGCCGCCCGGCCAGCGGACGTTCGGGACCTTTATCCGCCGAAGGGCTTCCACCACGTCTTTTCGAATCCCGCGCACGTTGGGAATCGAGGAGTCTTCCCCCACCCAGATGCCACCGTAGATGCAGTGACCCAGATGTTCGGAAAAATGGCCATAGATGTGCCGGCTGATGCGGTCGCGCCCCTGGTCGGCATTGATCACCACCTTCCCCTCGCCAGCCAGCGCCCCAACGGCAAACTGGGCCACAAACACCGCCAAAACCAGTTTGATTTTCATCGTCCACCCCGAGTCTCTTGACTTCCCCAACCCCATGCCTTTACTCTCTCTTGTCGGAATTATTAGTTCCACGATGCGGATTGACTGTCAAGCAAAAACCAGGGGCGAAGGTAACCCCTCAGTTTTTTGTTGGGAGTGTGGCAGCAACGAGGAGAGAGGCCGGTGCTCTGTGATCTCGGCGAGGCCCAGGCCTTGCTCGAACAGACCGGAAGGCGGTTTTTTCCCATGCGGCAGGATCTGAGCGTCCCGGGCGCCATTGACCGGCTGGTCCGGGAGACAGTCGAAAAACTGGGGCGGATCGATATCCTGATCAATAACGCCGGGATTATCCGACGGACTCCTGCGGTCGATTTTTCCGAGAGAGACTGGGACGACATCCTGCAGGTCAATCTCAAGACCGTTTTCTTTCTGTCACAGGCCGTTGCCCGGGTGTTTATGGCGCAAGGCTCCGGGGGGAAGATCATCAATATCGCCTCGATGCTGTCCTTTCAAGGAGGGATCAACGTCCCCGCCTACACCGCCAGTAAGAGCGCAGTGGCGGGGATCACGCGGGCGCTGGCCTGCGAATGGGCCAGGTGCGGGATCAACGTCAACGCGATCGCGCCAGGCTACATGGCCACCGACAATACTGCGCCGCTGCGAGCCGACCCGGTTCGCAGCGCGGCCATTCTGGATCGCATCCCCGCAGGGCGATGGGGAGAAAATTCGGACCTGAAAGGCGCGGTCGTATTCCTTGCCTCGAGCGCCTCGAACTACATTCACGGCCACATTCTGGCAGTGGACGGCGGCTGGCTGGCAAGGTAGCGGGACGTGGTCATGCGCGGGCTGCACATACAGGCGGACAGGATTTCACGTCGGGGGTTTTGAAGGGAATCGGCGGCGCCGCGCTGGTGCCGGTCTCCTTTCGTCGCGCCGCTGGCCCGATTGACCGCCGGCAGCCGGTTCGCCGACACAATCCCGTGCTCACGGCTGCGTCTGTGGATCTGACAACAAGACCCACTTAGGTTTGATGGTGTTGGCTTTAGGTTTTCGGACCGGCTTGCGATACGGCGCTCACTGGAGTAAATTCTCGCCATGAAAAAAGCGCTTCTTTTGATGATCGCGACGCTTCTGACCTCCGCAGTTCCCGCCAAAGACAAGTTCTACGAGAAGCCCTTCAACCAGTGGAAGAAGGGAGATGTCTTCAAGGTCCTGAACGACTCCCCGTGGGCCAAGCAGCAGACCTTTGCATCGGCGGTTGGCGGCAAAGGGTCGGGAGTCGGCGGAGAGAAAGAGCTGTTCAGCCAGTACACGATCCGCTTTTTCAGCGCCCGCCCGGTCCGCGAGGCGTACGTCCGAATGATGCAGCTCATGAACAACTATGATTCGATGTCCAAGGAGCAGAAAGCCGCTTTCGACGTCAGAATGGCCAAGCCGCTCGCCATGGATTTCGGTGATGAAATCATCGTGGCCGGTGAGTTTGCGACCAATGACCCGGAGAAGCGGATGAGCATCGATCGGGAGCTGAAGCAGAAAACGGCGGAGGAGTTCAAGCAGTCGGTTTACCTGATCAGCGATCGACTCGGGCAGGTGCAGATCAAGGCCTATTACCCCCCTTCGCCTGACGGCACCGGTTTCAAGTTTGTTTTCCCGCGCACGGTTGACGGCAAGCCCCTCGTCTCGGCCGAAGACAAGGAAGTGACTTTCAAGTGGTGGTTCTGGGACCAGCTGACGATCAGCTACAAGGTCAAGGACATGATGCACAACGGGAAGCTGGAGTTCTAGACGGACGCCGGAGAGAGCGCAGGCCGGCTGCCCGAGTGAGCCGCGCGCGGCGGGAAAAACCTCGGCCTGTGCTCCCAGGTTTCCAAGTTTGGCAATTACCTCTTTTTAGCCTTCTCTTTACCGTCCCTTGGCCGGCGGGCATCCGTCGCGGTTTTGCGTCGGTCGCGGCTCTTTTCCGGCCTTGCCGGCACTTCCAGACGCGCCGACCTGTAACCGCTCAGTCTTCGCAGGGCGCGGCTCCGAAAGCGCCACAGAGCCGCAAGCGCAGCGCCTTTTGCGGAGCGCGTCGGGTTCGCGCTTCTGTGCGCGGCGGTGCTGATGGCTTCCATGGTCCTGGTGTATCCGCAAACCGAAGGTACCATCAGCGGAGTCGTGAAAGACCCGACCGGTGCGGTTATCCCCGGCGCCGAGGTGGTCATCACGAACGTCGCCACAGGGGTCAAACGCACCGTCGTCTCCGATGACGCCGGTTTCTACAACGCGACGAACGTCGACGTCGGCACTTACACGGTTTCGGTGACGATGCCCGGTTTCAAGACGGCGACGTCGGACGCGGTGAAGGTTGACGTGCGCGCGAACCGCATCGTCAACATCACTCTCCAAGTTGGAGACGTTTCCGAGCAGGTGACGGTCGAAGGCGCGTCAATGGCGCAGGTTGAACTGCGAAGCGGCGAGGTGGCCAACCTCATCGCCGGCGAGCAGGTGACCGAACTGCCGTTGAACGGCCGCAGTTTCGTGCAGCTGGCCCTGCTGGTCCCGGGGGCTTCTCCGTTGGAGACCGCGAACGTGCGTTACACCGGGTTGTTCGCCGGTGTTGACATTTCGTTCAGCGGCAGCTCGCAGAATGCAAACATGTGGTTGGTGGACGGCACCAACAACGTGGACATCGGTTCGGGCCGTACGATTCTGGTCTATCCTTCGGTCGACTCCATTCAGGAGTTCAAGATTCAGAGGAACTCCTACTCTGCAGACATGGGCGCCTCTTCGGGTGCGCAGATCAACGTCGTAACCAAGAGCGGCACGAACGAGTTCCACGGAAGCCTGTATGAATTTCACCGAAACGCGGCACTGAACGCCACCGACTTCGTTCTCAATGAAGGGGGCAACAAGAAGCAGGCCCTGGTTTACAACGATTTCGGGTACAGCATTGGCGGCCCGATCGTGAAGGACAAAGCCTTCTTCTTCTGGTCGCAGGAGTGGCGTCGTGAAGGCCGCGGCGACTCGCGTATCGCGACAGTTCCAACTGCATTGGAGCGGATAGGTGATTTCAGCGGGTGGAACTCCCGCAACTATCCCAAACCGATCGACTGGGTCACAGGGGAGCGTTTCCCTGGAGACAAGATCCCGGCCGACCGGCTGAGCCCCTTTGGTCTGGCCTTCATGAAGCTGTATCCACTGCCTACCCGCGAGACGGCCAACGGCATCGACAACTGGATTGATGCGCCGAAGACGCCGATCAACACTCGTCAGGAGCAGATCCGTGGGGACTGGAACATCAGCGAGAGCCATTCGGTGATGGGCCGTGTGACCTTGGATTCGTGGCTGAATGGGGCGCCGTCGTACACCAAAGGCGGTCTCTGGGGTGATGACCCCTTCCCGGCCGTCGACTCCGACTGGGATCAGCCCGGGCACAGCGTGACTACCCAGTGGACCGCGAGTTTTGGCAGCGGGACGGTGAACCAGGTCGGCTGGTCCTGGTCCGGTAACGAGATCTGGATCAAGCGCGGCTCGGGAGACGCCGTCAACAAAGGCGTAATTGACGCCATTCCGGAGGTTTTCCCTGGCCCTGGAGCCGATTTCAAAGGCCCGGGGGAGACCTGGCATGTGAGTCAGGACCGGGCGCACGCCACCTTCTGGGGTGACATGTACGGCCAGAACATCTGGCATCAGCCGCCCTGGCAGAACGAGCAGGACCTCCTGGTCTGGAGAGACGACTTCTCCAAGGTCATGGGCGACCATTCCTTCAAAGCCGGTTTCCTGTACAGCAGGAATGCGAAAGACGAAGACGTCGACGGCAACGGCAGCGCCTATTCTCCCGCTTTCTGGACGAACGGCGGGCAGGCTATTGCTGGAAACCAGGGAGGCGGCTGGGGTCCGGCTGACGCTCCCGGTCGAAACGGCATCGTCACCGGCAACGGCGTGGCGGACATGCTCCTCAAGGGAACCCATTGGGGCGGCGGGACTGAGCACAACATCAACGTGCGCAGCAGGACGCGCTGGAGAGATCATGAGACTTACTTCTCGGATACCTGGCGCATGACTCCCCGCGTGACCCTGACCTACGGTCTGCGGTGGGCCTACCTGCCCAATCCCTACGACGACAAGGATCAGATCGGCAGCTTTGTTATGAGCCTGTATGATCCGGCCAAGGGAACGCAGTCGGACAACGGTGTCATCAATCCCGGCAAGCTCAAGGGGCTCGATGTCGACAACCGGTCTCTGGTGAAGAACCACTGGTTGGATTTTGCGCCGAGGTTGGGGCTCGCGTGGGACCCGACCGGCAAGGGTAAATGGGCCATCCGGCTGGGCGGCGGCGTGTTCTTCAACCGTGAAGCCGTCAGCGAAGTCATCGGGATGACCAACAACCCGCCGATGCGGATTACTACAAGCTTCAACACCCGGCCTTTCGACAGCTTTCCTGTAGACACCTACTCAGGCGGCACCGGGGTCTCCGGCTTCGGCAAGGTGATCAACGGCGACACTCCGGGTAGTTACCAGTGGAACCTGACAATCGAACGGGAGGTCTGGAAAGACACCAAACTCGAGCTCGGATACGTCGCAAACCGCGGTTACAACATGCAGGGCCGCTACAACGCGAATTATGTTCCGCCGGACAAGCGCCTGCAGTTTGCGCTTGCGGAATACGACACTGGGCCCGGCAGTGGCGACACGGAAGGAGATCCCCTCCGTACGCTGTTCGCGCTGAAGGGTGACGACGACCTCTATGTGGCCAGCCGGGGGTTCGACTCCTGGTACCACTCGTTCCAGGCTTACCTGGTCAAGAGGTTCTCCAGCAATGTCTCTTACCAGGTCTCTTATACCTACGGGAAGATTCTGACCACGGGCCGCGGCCTGGGCTACTACCAGGACAGCACCTTGTCAGATCCGACGAACATCGCTTATGACAGAGGTCTGGCCCGGTTCGACCGTCCACACATCTTCAGCGCCAACCTGATCTACAAGACGCCGACCCTGGCGGGTCAGCACGCCTTGGTAAGAGGGATTCTGGGCGAATGGGAGACGTCGACGATCGTAACCATGAATAGCGGCGTGCCTCAGCAGATCCTTTGCTGCGACAACATCAGCGGGACAGACAACAACCGTCCCGACATGATTGCTGATCCGGAGGGTCCGAAATCGAGGCATAAGTGGTTTAACACGGCCGCTTTCGTACCGCCCTCAGAGGGCGGCAGGCTGGGCAAGTCACCTGTTTCACAGTACCGGGGCCCCGGGATCAACAACTGGGACCTCTCGTTCATGAAGAATTTCTCAGGACTGCCCTGGTGGAACAATGAAGGCGCCCAGCTGCAGCTTCGCGCTGAGCTCTACAACGCCTTCAACCACACGCAGTTCCAGTCGGTCGACAACGACATGGGTTTTGCGGACCCGGTGATCGACGCCAATGGCCGGTTGACGAGTTATCATCTGAACAACACCGGCTTCGGGCGCATCACACGTTTCCGTGAACCCCGTGAAATTCAGGTGGCTCTGAAGATCCTCTGGTAGTTCGGGGTCACACCTGATTGTGTAAGCCCTTGGGGCCGGAGATGCCTGTCGTCTCCGGCCCTTTTTCTTTGGCGCCGTAGAAGGCGCGCGCGAAGCGTCGGGCAGTGGTCAGGAGTTGTTTGCGGCATGATTTGTCGACGAGCTATGCGGATACTGGCATTCATCCTCATATCCACTTCTTTTCTTTGCGCCCAGCAGAGCCCCGCGGAATTCATCCAGCAATTGTCGGAAAGCGCGCGGAAGGCTCTGGAAAACGAGCAATATGAGAAGGCCGAAAGTGATCTGCGCCAGATGGGCGCGATCGCGCTTGATCAGCTGGGAGTCATCTACAACCGGTTGAACAACCCGCAGCCGGCGGAGGCAGCCTATCAGGGGGCCGTGCGCCTGTCGCCGGCCAGTTCTCTCCGGCCGCTTCTCGGATTAGCCATCGTCTATCTGAAGACCGGCCGCTACGATCTCGGGATTGAGTCCGCCCAAAAAGTCCTGGCGGTTGATATGCTCCATCCTGAGGCGCGCCACCTGCTGGGCAAGCTCTACTTCATGAAACGCCAGTACGATCTGGCTGCCCAGGAGCTGCAGCGGGCCTACCAGGCAGCGCCTGACAACCCCCGGGTCGCTTACACCCTGGCCCTCGCTTACTTGATGCAGAAACGCCTGCCTGAAGCGCAGGAGCTGTTTCGAGAGCTTTCCGTCAAGCTCGGGGACACTCCTCTGCTGCACATCTTGTCAGGCCGCGCCTTGCGCGAAGGCTATTACATCGAGGAAGCGATAGCCGAATTTCGCCGTGCGCTAGAGCTGGATCCGCGTTTCCCGCGCGCCCACTACTACATCGGGATGGCTTTTCTGGCCAGGGACGACTTGAGTCTTTTTCCCCAAGCCATGCGAGAGTTTGAAACCGAGGTGTCTCTCCACCCCGAAACGGCGCCGGCGCATCTGATGATGGGGACCATGAGGATCTACAGAGACCGAGACCTTGCGGCCGCCGCGGTCCATTTGCGCCGGGCGGTAGAGCTGGACCCGGGCAATCCTACCGCGCACTTTTTTCTGGGTCAGGTGCTCTTCCAGTCCGGGAGAACTTCCGAAGCGATCCCGATCCTTCAGAAATCGGTAGATCTGACAACCGACCCGAGCCGGAACAGTTATTACGCCAACGCCCACTTTCTCTTGGGCCAGGCGCTTCGCAAGGCCGGGATGCAGGATCAGGCAGTCGCCCACCTCAAGCGAGCTCAGGAGCTTAAAGCAACCGGTGCGACCGCCGGCAAAAGCAATCCGGCGGACCAGGGATCGCCGCAAGCGGGCATGGGTCCTGAACTGGTCTCCCAAATGGCGAAAACCGAGCAATCGGGGCTGCTTCTTGACATCGAACTGCCCGACCCGGAGACCCGCAAGGCGCTCGAAAGCGCCATCCCGCTCTATCGCTCCGCAGCCGCAAGCGCTTACTACCAGCTGGCTCGCCTGGAAACGCTTCGTTCGAATATCGAGCGCGCCTCCGAATACATGAACGCGACCGTCCAGTGGGACGATTCCCTTCCCGACCTGTACTTCAACCTCGGCGTAACTCATCTGAAGCTCGAACAGCCCGCCAAAGCCGCGGCCGCGCTGCTCAAGGCGCTCAAGCGAGACCCCAGGAAGCCGGAGACCAAACAGCTGCTCGCCAACCTTGCTTTGACGCTGGTTGATCGGCGTTTGGCGGACGACGCCTTACCGGTTCTTGACGCTTTGCTCCAGCTGAGCCCGCAGGTTTCCGACCTCTATCTGTTGCGCGGCCGGGTCTTTGCCCAAAAAGGGAAGTGGGACGAGGGGCTGCGGGAGCTTCAGAAAGCCCTCTCCTTGAATCCGAAGATCGCCGACGCGCATTACTACGCCGGCACCCTCCTGATTCGCCAAGGGGAACTGGACAAAGCCCGCGAGGAGTTCGAAAAGGAGCTGACACTGAACCCGCGCCACGCCCGCGCCCTTTACCACAAGGCTTTCGTCCTGGTTTCCCAGCGGAAGCTGGAAGAGGCTATTCCTTTGCTGGAGAGCGTCATCAAAATGGAGCCTCGCTACGCCGAGCCCTACTACCAACTGGGTCGGGCGCAGACTGAAGGCAAGGACCTGCTCCTCGGGCTGGCCAACCTCGAAACGGCCGCTCATCTGAATCCGAACGCCCCTTACGTGTTTTACCAGCTGGCCCGAGCCTACACCAAGGCCCGGCGGACCGAGGATGCCGCCAAGGCGCTCGAGCGCTATCGGGAGCTGAAGAAGGCTGAGAAAGAGGGGTCAGCCCCGCCACCGCTGGAGAGCCAGTAGGCGTGCCTCGCCGGATAGCCGCTCAAGAAGACGGACAACCGGCCCCGAAATGCGGTCGCAGTGAGACGCCGCCGATCGAGGACGTGAATGAGTAGCGCGGCTCGCTACTCGGCGGTCTCTTGCCGCTGCTCGGCCAACTGCCGCCGTCGCTCGAGATCCGGCTGGCCGTTTTCCACCTCGCGCTCGAGCCCGATGACCCGGTAACCCGACCCATCTTCTTTCAAGGAGACCACCACGGGTTTACCCCAATCCGGGTCCTTCCGACTGGTGGTTCGACATTCGACGTTTCAGCAGCCAGGTTCGCGAAGACCAGTCGCAGCCCGTTCGGCTCCCGGCGCACCTCGAACCGGTCGGCCGGATTCATTTTTGACAGGTGGTAGCTCAGGATCTTGTCACGGCGATCCAGGAGGGTGTTGAGCAGGTATCTTTCGGCCTCCGGATCGGACAACCGGCCTTCCTTGACTACCGCCCTGACGATCTCGTCCGAGAATCGGCTGAGGATGGCCGCAGCCCAGAAGGCGTCGTCAAGGCGCATCCGCTCAAAGGCCGGATTCAGGTAGTCGGGCCGCCACAACTCCGGGCGGAAGTGCCGCGCCTCGAAGTTCCCGACCGAGGGGTAATCGGGGTACTCGATGCTCTGCCATTCTCGTTCCCACAGCCCGAGGCTCAGGATCGACCTGGCGATTTTGCCCCATTCCACCGAGTATTCATGCCCCACCCGGGGCCGCTGCGGTCCAGACGCTCCGCTTCCCAGGGTGGTCCCGAAGCCGATCAGGTAATGCTTGACATAGCCCTTGTCTTCCTTTCCGACAAAGACGTCCAGGGTGTTGATGGCATCGATGTCGACGTGGTTCAACCAGGAACAGAACAGTCGCAAGGCCCGTAATTCCCGCCGGTTTTCATGAGGGATAATGTCATTCGGCTCAACTGCGCGCCAACCCTTGGCTGTCTTGCCTAACGCCTTCGGCGTAAAAAAACGTTCACACATCGGTCTTGGAATCCGTAATCTCCCAGGGGGATGTCATATCGGGACCGTCACCTCGATTCGGCCCCCTGACCACGTCCGTTAACGACATCTTTCCGGCCCCTATGCGGTTTTCGAACCAGGAGGAATCGGGCACGCCGCCCACGGTATTGACGTTTGCCGCCGGGACGATTTCTCCACGCGCTTCCGGCCAGACGAGCTCTCAAGAAAGTCGGAGTTCTCGCTTCTTTGAACCGCCACTGGTTTCTGAATCAGTATCTGGGCCTCCTGCCAGAGGGGATCGTCCGGATAAAACCGTTGCCAGGAGCGCTCGGCGGCTATCCCGAACACCAGGAACCCGACTGGAACAGAGAGCGCCACCCATTTCTTCATAGTCTCTCCTAGAAAGCAGGACCGAGTTTGAAGTGAAGGCGGTTGCCTTCACGGCTGTGACCCAACTCCAGGCGCAGGAAGATAGTCCCGCCTTTCCTGACGCGCAGTCCGCCGCCGTAACCCTGTAACCGCTCAGTTTTCTGCGAGCGAAGCGGCAGGCGCTTTTGGAGTTCATCATGCC
>JBHGBF010000271.1:0-8388 GCA_041946865.1 Acidobacteriota bacterium
TCGTATCGTGGTCCGGGTGGGTGTTAGCGGCAATGTACCGAAAAGGGACCGAGTCGTAAGTCGCACGCTCCAGTTGTCGACTCGAATGCACCCCCGTTATCGCTCCGTAGAACAGCAGGGCCGTCAACATCCGACGCGAATAGGGCGCGCTCCCCCGCCCGCTGTACGACTCTTCCAGCGGCCTCAGATGTAACGGTTCACAGTCGTCTCCCGTGATCTTCTCAGGGTAGTTCCCCGTCATTTTTCCGATTTCGCACTCCCCATTCGGACGACGCGAGGGACCCGATCTCCAAGGCTGGGATAGGATACTTCTGGTGCGTAGACAAGCGAGTATCCCATCCCGGCCAGCCGAGCCAGAACGAGACGGACTATAAGGTGGACCCCGACGGCAAGCGTCGGGGTCGGTCGCGTTTGACTGGTCCGAAGGCTTCGGCTCCGAAAGCTGATGATGGGATAGAAAGAGAAGCCCCGCCAGGAGGCAAGTCCTGACGGGGAGACTGAGGAGGAGCTGACTCAGCTTCCGTCGCGTCAGCCTTCGGCCTGCGCTCAACCGGCAGGCTGGTTTTGCAGCCGGCGCGACCCGGCCGCAAACTGGGAAGGAAGTCGGTAAAGCCCGTTGTCACGGACCAGGCGTCCGGCCTGCCAGGCGTCGGCCAGGGCCAGGCAGTCCGTTTGGAGCATTCACAGGCAGCCATGACCGCGTCTCGCAGTTGGCCGTAGGGCGCCGGGCTCCCGAGGGAAACCAGTGCGGCTTCCACATCCGCTCGCTCCACCTTGCGGCGGGACCGGGGCGGACTTTGACGGGAACCGGTCGCGGTAAACCAGAGCGTTGAGGAATCGAGAGTCAGGAGCCGGGGCGCGAGCGGTGCGGCGTAGCGGAACTGAAGGCGCAGTTCGACGGTCGGCAGTTCCGGAGAGGAACGGGTCAACAGGAGGTAACTGTTGCCCACGGCATTCAAGGCGCTGGAGCCGCGAAAGGCGCTTCCCACTTCGTAGCGGGCCACCGACTTGCGGACGTGATGGACTACGACGAGAGCGGTACCCGAGGCCTCCCGCATTTTCAGCAACGTCTGGCACAAGGCGGCCATGGCGCGGGTGTCGTTCTCATCCTGGTCATGGGCCGAGCAAAGGGGGTCGAGCACGATCACTTCGGCCGCCGCCGAGCGGGCGGCGGCCAGGAAGTGATTAAGGGCGGCGGTGGTGCTCAAGAGTTGACCGGCGGCAAAGGTGTCGACAAAGAGGTTTTCATCGGCCCCGGGCCCGAGCGCTTCCCGCATTCGGCCCAGACGCTGCGCGAACTGACTGGTGGGCAGCTCAAACTGACAGATGGGCACCCGCCGGCGGGCGCGACCTCGAAACCGGCCCGGGAAGAGCCAGCCGCCACGGCCAGGGCCAGATTGGCGACCAGCAGGGACTTGCCCACCTTGGGCTCGCCTCCCACGAACAGGATGCCGCCGGCAGGCTTCACCGGTAAACAGGCCCAGGCCCCGATGGGAGCGATGACGCACCAGCCGATCGAGACGGTCCAGGAGATTCGTCAATAGTAATTGCAGTAGTCTTCATATTGGAGACTATGGAGTGCTGGGGGTAACGTCAATGTCGGTTTCTTTACCGCAGAGACACAGAGGACCCGGAGGAAAACACAGGGCCGCTTCGCGCCTGTCAGTGACAGACACGTTTCGCGTGGGCAGCGCTGTGAGGGGCGCATCTGCGAATTTGAAAACTAAAAACTTCAGACACGGCCCCAGCGGAGTTCTTGGGCTATGCGGACGGCGCTCGCGAAACGGCCGCAGGCAAGGTTGGCGAGAGCCAGGCACTTGAGGGATTCGGCGCAACGGTGCAATTCGCACGCACGCGAAGCGTGCAACCAGGCGGTGTGCGGCAACCTGTCGCACAGGGCCTGGGAGGATTGAAACCGATGTCCCGCAGCCGCGCGCTCGATAGCCAGCACCGCGGCCAGCTCGGCGCCACAACGATGACAGGTCGTTCCTCCCCGATAGGCCGCCTTGCAGGAAGGACACGCTTCCATAGTCGATTCACTCCAGATAAAAGAGGATGTCTTCCAGCGCGGCACAAAGCTCATGAGCCCGGTCCTTGTCCCCGGCGGCTTCGGCGGCCTCGATTTCCGTCATCAGTCGCTCGATCTCGGCGCGGTCCGACTCGCTCTGCTTCATGAGTTTCCGGGCGCGGTTGACGGTGCGTTCGATCTCAAAGTCTGCTGGGGTGGCATCCGGCCGGCCGTCCTCCTGTGCGGCGATTTGAGGCGCCGCCGCATCCTCGCGCCAAAGCTCCGCCACTTTTCGCCGCGAGGCTTCCAGCTGCTCCGCGTCGGGCCGAGCCATGGCGTTTTCGATCCGTCCCGTAATCTCCCGTCCGGTGGCCCGTTCGACCGCCTTCACCTCCAGGATGCCATCCAGATTCAGAGCGTAGGTGAAGAGAATGCCTCCCTCGTAAGCTTCCGGGGTCTTATTGAGCCCGCCGAGCTCGAACTCGCCGATGAGGACGTTCTCCGAAGCGCGCGCGTGCTCGCCCTGAAAAACCGTGATGTGTACCCGTTCCTGGTCTTCAAAAATAGTGCTGAAGAGGTCCGTCCGTGACGCCGGAAGCTTGGTATTGCGCCGGATTATCGGATGGAACTTGTCGAAGTCGCCGGTCAGGTGATCGACGACCCGCGTTCCGAACGTGTACGGCGTGATGTCGACGAGCACCGCGCCCACGTCGATCCCCATTTCCATGCCCGCCTGCACGGCCGCGCCGAGCGCGACACAGAGGTCGGGATCGACCTCCCCATGAGGTTCCTTGCGCAGCTTTTCCGTGAGCAGCTGCGAGATGCGCGGGATTCGGGTCGAGCCGCCCACAAGCAGGATCTTGTCGATCTCCGACGGGGTCACGCGGGCATCCTCGAGAGCGCGCGTGACCGAGCGCATGGTCCCGCTCAGGTGGCCCTCTATCATTTCCTCGAGCTCGTAGCGTGTCAGTTCCGAGACGAGGTGGCAGGGCCGGCCCGCCGTTTCCAGGATGTAGTCTTCCTGAATCAAAGCGACCGGGGCCGTGGAGAGTTGGATTTTGGCGGCTTCGGCTGCCTGCTTCAGCCTGGCTCTCGTGACGGGAGGAATGCCGTCAACGCCGTGCTCCTTTCGCAACTGCGCGATCAGCCGCTCGACGATCAGGGCGTCGAAGTCGTCCCCGCCCAGGTGATTGTCGCCCGTGGAGGAGAGCACTTCCACTACCCCGTCCTCGACAACGACCACCGAAACGTCGAAAGTCCCCCCTCCGAGATCGTACACGAGGATCTTTTGCCGTCCGGCGGTCTTGGCCTCATAGGCGAGCGCGGCGGCAGTCGGCTCGTTGATGATCCGCACCGCCTGCAAACCGGCGATGGAGGCGGCCTCGCGGGTCGCCTGCCGCTGGGCGTCCGTGAAGTAGGCCGGCACGGTCACCACGGCTCGCTCCACGGGCTTTCTCAAGGCGGCAGTGGCGCGGTCCTTCAGGCGCTTGAGTATGAAGGCCGAGATCTCCTGGGGCGTGTAGGTCTGCGGCCCCATGGCCACGCGCTCGTCTGATCCCATCTTTCGTTTTATCGAGATGACCGTACGTTCGGGATAGACCGGATACTGGTGGCGCGCGGCAGGACCGACGATGACCTTGTCGTCGTCATCCAGACCAACGCAGGACGGCAATATCCCGTCATCGTCTTCGGTTAAGACCCGCGGCTGGCCGCCGGCCGCAAACGCGACCTCGGAATTCGTGGTTCCGAGATCGATCCCCACAATGGGACTTTCTGGACAATCGATGGGAAACGTGGATGAATTCACGACTGTTTACCTTACCTCATTGCGGTGACGATCACGCGCGCCGGACGTATGACCTTGTCGCCTTGTTTGAACCCCCCACGCACCTCCTCGACGACGGTGCCCGGGCTCGCCCCCTTGCTGTCGCGCGTCTCAACGGCCTCCATGGAGTTGGGATCGAAGCGCCGTCCCAAGGCCTGAACAGGGACAATCCCGGCCCGGGCCAAGGCCCGGTCACATCGTTCGAGGGCCAGCCTCTGCCCCAGCAGAATGGCCTCCAGCAGATCGGGGCCTGGCAGGTTCTCACGGTCCGCCCGGCTCACGGCTGCGGCCGTGTTCGCAAGTCCGCGACTGATGGCGTCTCGGATGTCGAGAAAAGGGAGCAGAGCGTCCAGGACGGCGAGACTGTTGCCGGCTTCCGAGGCTGGGCGCACGTCTCTGCGAGACGGCCCGCCGGCAAACGACTCGCGGGCTTGCTGCAGCTCGCGTGTGGCGCGCAACTGTTCACGGTTCTGAAGACGCAACTCCTGGCGCAACGCGGCCAGCTCCGAAAAAAGGGAATGCAGGTCGGGCAGCCGATTCCCCCCTTCCGTGGCCTGGGGTTCGGTCGAGGCGGGACCGGCCTCCAGCCAGGCGCGGAAATCCCGCAGCAGTTCTTCTTTCCACGGCTCGAGAGCCTTAGACATCTTTGATACCCTCTGCCGCCAGCAGTTCCTTGAGCCCCATGCGGACATGGTTCGTGGCCGCAGCGGCGACAAGGTCGCGCAACGCTTCCTCGTAGCCGGGGTAGGTCCGAATGCCGTAAATCAACTCGCGGATCCTCAGCCGTTCGTCTTTGACTTTTTCGTAGGCCGCGCAGATCTGCTCGAAACGCCGGGGCGAACGCGCCGGCGTGTGCCGCTTCACAAGCTGCAGGTAGCGAGCCCGGATTTCCTCTTGTGTGGCGTCCGGCTTGAGACCGAGTATCAGGTAAGGTGTCAGCAAATGAAAACCTCCGTTCACCGCCTGGTTCCGAACAACAGCAATCGCGCCTCTGGGGAAAGCTCGTCTGCAAAGGGTTCCAGCGATATGGCAATGAGGTCGTGCACGCGTCGGCTTTCGGGGCTCGAACGCATGATCCCTCGCATGTCCTTCAGATGTCCTATGGGCGCTCCCCTGAGGCCTGACTTGTCGACGAAGCGCTCCATCTCCTCGATCAGAGCATCGACTTCTCCATCCCGCGAAAAATCATCATCCCATTCATCCTCGTCTCCGTCCAGCGCCTCGTCAAAATCGAGCGGCGGCGGCAGTGGCATCGCCTGGTGGTCCCTGAAATCGAACATCCGCAACGCCTGGCCCAAGACACCGTGGGCGAGCTCCGCCAGCCGTTCGGCCAACCGGCGCAAAGCGGCGTTTTGATCCTCCCCGGCCCGTTCGAGCAGGTCCCGGAAGGGAGCAAGACTGGCGCCCGGCATGCCCCGCAGGTCGAGGAAAATTCTCATGAAGTCGAGCCGGGCATCACGCTTGTCGGGAGGCGACGCGGCTAGCCTTCTGGACAGCTCGTGCCGTACGGCGGAATCCGAGCCGGTGCTGGCGAGGATGGCGCATAACGCCGAGAAAAGGTCGTCTCCGTCTGTTCTGCGCAGAAGACCGGACCATAACGGGCGCAGCAAGGACGCCGCCCCGGCCATCGGAAACAAATCCCGAAATTCCCGGGGAAGCGGCTCGAACAGAGACGCGCTTTCCCGCGAGGACAGTTGCACCACGTATTCTGACTGCTGGTCCAGCAGGTGTGCCGCCACCCGTTGGACGCGCCTGGCCGCGGCGGCGTTCTTCAGGTTCCCGGCATCCATCATCAGAAACACAAGAAGACGAAGGCGATTGACCGGGGCCAGTGTCGTGATTTCCTTTTGCAGCGCTTTTTCGTGCTTCGCCTTGCCTGTCAGGAGATCGAGGGCCCAGAATCTGGCTTCGATCAGCGGTCCCAAGCGCGGGCTGTTCATCTCCGCGGCCTTCGCATATTCGCTCCGCGCCTCCTCCAGCCTCCCGCGGGCACGCGTGCCGTCCGCCGACCTGATCATCCCAAGAGCGTACCGGTCCTGAACCCTCTCATCGTGCGGGGCTCGTTCAAGAGCCCGACAAAGGACTTTCTCCGCCTTGCGATAAGCGTTCGTCCGGTAGTAGAACGAGGCTAATTCCAGGCAAGGCGCCGGGTCTTCGGGGAACTGTTCGACCATCTTTTCGAGCAGCGCGCCGATACGCTGCCGGCTGCTCCCCCTTCGGGCGAGCAGTTGAAGAAGCAGGCCATAGGCCTCACGGTCATAGGGGTCGATTTCCACGGCTGCGCCAACCAGGTCGACAAGGAATCCATCGTCGCTCTCGCCGCCACTCAGACGCGCGAGCGCTTCCATCGTCTCTCGAGGCAAGCAGCCGGGGCAGGCGTCCCCTTTCGCTCCGTCGAGCGCGAGTTGCTTCAGCACAATCGAGCGCGCCAAGACCCGGTCCCGGTCGTTCGGGAATTCCTGAGGCAGGAGGGAAAGGTATTTTTCCGCCGGGCGGAGATTCCACCACGCGTGCGCGGCGATCTCGCCTGCCATCGCAGTGCGGGCCAGGACCACTCGGGCCCTGGCCGGCGGCAACAGGTCTCGGATGGCTTTCTGCAGCGCCCCTTCCGGCAGAATATCCGAAGACACTGCCGGCACGAGGGCTTCGAGAATCGCTTCGACTACTGCCCGGCTGCCTTCCCAACCAAGGCTGCGCGCGAGCTCTAATACGGTTTGCTTGAGTCTGGTGAAAGAGCCACGCGAGATCAGATCAATCAGCCGGCGTACACTCTCCTCAGCAGGATGTCCAGCGCCGGAGGCAGGGGTTTCTTCGGCGAGCGCCTCTCCCTTCAGTCGTGTCACCGTCTTCGAAAGCAGAAAACCGTCGGGAATGTAAGAGAGGGCGCGAAGCAGGTTTTCCCTGTCACCGTTTTCCCGAAAACACATGGCCTTCGAGAAAATCCGCCATGGAGCGTACGGTGACTCACGTGGCAGGCCGGACAAGGCCTCTACCGCGTCAGTCCATCGCCCCTCGATCATGGCCACCCGCGCCTGCCGCACAAAGTCGCCGTCGTGCCGCAACGGATGCTCGGCGGCAAGCCCCGCCACTGCGGAAAAGTCGCCTGACGCCACCACCCGGTCCGCTAGGGTCCGCTCCAGGGCAGGGCAACGGGCATTCTGAGCCCTCTCCCGGTAAAGCTCGAGACAGAACGCGAAATCGCAAAAGCGAAAGCAGTCGGCCAGTTGCGTGTCGGACATACTCCCGCGCCGGCTGGCGAGCAACGCGGCTGATTTCCGCCCCATTTCAACTGCGTCGCGTTCGGCGCCCAGAGTACGCAATTGCCGGGCTCGAACCGAATAGGCGCATCCGAGGAGCACGGAAACGTCGAGGCCTGGGTGTTGCCGCTGCCCCTGCTTCAGAAGATCGATCGCCGCTCGGGACTCGCCCCTCTCCAGCAGCGCACGCGCCTCAGGAAGAATAGCCAGCTCCGACCTGGAAGAGGTCCCTGGAATCCGGGTCATGCTCTTACTCGAAGCACGCTTCCCCTTCCGCGACATAGCGGCCTATTATGCCATTGACTGGCGGGGGAAAGTATCAGCAATTTCATCGGTGAGGTAACCCTTCAGTTTTTTGTTCGGAGTGTGGCAGCAACGAGGAGAGAGGCCGGCGCTTTACCAAGCCTCGAAGGCGATGGGCTAACGCATTACACAGAATGGGAAAACAGGTGACTGTCCCCGAATTTCCAGTGGCCAAGGGCCCTGAATTCGCTCGAAGGATCAAGGAGCGCCACCCGAGTCGTCAAACCGGCGACTCGCCGAAGCACACTCTTCTGATCCTGTCCAAGGCTTGGCTGCAGTTCGGCAGCTCTTCGGAGTCCCAGAAGCCTATTGCGTATTGTCAGTTCTTCGAGGACCTCGCCCGGCTCCTGATCACCAGGTCCCAGACCTTTTCCACCTTTTCCCGAGAGTCGGAGGCCCGGAGCGCGAGCGCAATAAGCTTCTCGTTGCCCAGAAGGAGCGGGGACTCGGAGCGCACTGCTTCTTCTTCTGAAAGTGTGGACACCGTGCTGTTGAACAGCTTGAGGAGTTCTTCCTGGTGACAGGCGAGAGCTTCGAAGGCGCGGTCGATCTCGGGCGTCGACGTAGGAAGAGGGTGGGAAGCCCGATCAACCGCCCAGGATTGTGAAAACGACAGAGCGGTAACAAGCGCCACCGCAGCCCAAGCGCCGGACACTGCCACGTGACGGACCGCGGCAGAAAACCGTCTCCGGACCGGCTGAGACCAGGACGCCAATTCAAAGTCCATAAAGCAACACAACCTGAAAAAAGCGAAATCTCAATCCGAATCTAAATATAGGCGGTTACGCCTGGGAGCCTGGGAAACAAAACTGAGGGGTTACATGCGGACCTCTGCTTCAACTTATCGACATCCGACCAGCGGCCTACGCCGAACTTCCACTACGTGAACCTCTATCCAATCGCCGGTGTGCACTCTGAAGCTGATTGCTGACCGCCGAATGCTGACACCTGAATGCTGACAGCTCGTCCCTGATGCCAGAGCTATCGCGCATGAT
>JBHGBF010000272.1:0-7417 GCA_041946865.1 Acidobacteriota bacterium
GCATCGTCGGAAAAGATTCGCGCTATCATTCGGAACAAATCAACCCTGGCCGGTCAGCCGCCACGCATGGCGCGCCGCCTGGCATTCGGTTAGAATGACGGAATGGCTTGGTTCAAAAGAGAGAGGACGCCACTCCAGATGCCACCGGAAGAGGAAAGACGCGTCAGAACCGAAGGTCTTTTTGCCAGGTGCGAGGACTGTAAGAACATCATCTGGAAGAAGGAGCTGGAAAACAACTGGCAGGTCTGCCCGAAATGTGGTTTCCATTTCCGAATCAGCGCACGGCAGCGGCTGGCTCTCCTTCTCGATGAGGGGACGTGCCGGGAATTTGACGGTCATCTCCGCTCAACGGATCCTCTCCAGTTCACCGACAAGAAGAATTATCCGGACCGTCTGGATCAGGCTATTCAGACGACCGGCTTGAACGAAGCGGTCGTCAATGCTGAAGGCACCTTGGAAGGACACCCGGTAGTTTGCGCCGCGATGGAGTACACCTTCATTGGAGGAAGCATGGGCTCCGTGGTGGGCGAGAAAATCACGCGGGCCATCGAACGCTGTCTCGACACGAACCATTCGCTTATCGTAGTGGCTGCGAGCGGCGGGGCCCGGATGATGGAAGGCGTCCTTTCCTTGATGCAGATGGCGAAAATCAGCGCGGCCCTTGGGCAGCTGCACGAGCGCCGTATTCCCTACGTTTCCATCCTGACGAACCCCACTACCGGAGGCGTAACTGCCAGCTTTGCCATGCTCGGAGACCTGAATATAGCTGAGCCTCGCGCTCTGATCGGATTTGCCGGGCCTCGCGTCATCGAGCAGACCATCCGGCAGAAGCTCCCAGAGGGCTTCCAGCAGAGCGAGTTCCTGCTGGAGCACGGCATGCTCGATGCTGTGCTGGAGAGGAAAGAGATCAGGCCGTTTGTGGCCGACTGGCTGTCGTTCGCGACCAGCCGATAGTATGGATTACGATGAATGCGTCAGGTATCTGGATCGGCTCGGCAACGAAGTCCTGGCTATGCGTTTCGGGCTCGACACGATTCGCAGCTTGCTTGGCAGGCTCGGTAATTCGCAAAACAGCTTCCCTTCGGTCCTGGTTGCCGGGACTAACGGAAAAGGCTCGGTTGCCAGCTTCCTCAGCAACATCCTGACTTGTGCCGGGTCTTGTACGGGCCTCTACCTTTCGCCGCACGTCGTCCGGCTGGAAGAGAGATTCCAGATTGACGGCCGGCTGATCAGCCGATCGGGCCTCGCCGCGTGCCTCTCCCGGGTCGCCGATGTCGTGGCTGAAACCCGCTCTCAGCCGACTTACTTTGAGACCCTCACCGCCGCAGCCTTTCTGTATTTCGCACAATCCGGCGTCGACCTGGCGGTGCTGGAGGTGGGGATGGGAGGCCGGTTGGACAGCACCAACGTCGTGGACCCTCTGCTGTCGGTCATCACGCCGATCGGCATCGACCATCAGCAGCAACTCGGGTCCACGATAGAAGAGATCGCCGGTGAAAAGGCCGGCATCATTCACCCGTCCCGTCCCGTCCTCACGGCGCCGCAGCTCCCGGAGGCCTACCGTGTGATTCGCCGGCGGGCCGAGGAGCTCCAGGCGCCCTTTTACGAGCTTCAGGAAGACGAGATCAGCAAGCGGAGTGCAGGGGCCGGCCGGTGGACCTTGACCTACCACGGAATAACAGCCACCCCTCGCCTTCTGGGACGGCATCAGGTAGCGAACGCGGCGTTGGCCGCTCGCGCGGCGGAGTTGCTGGCGCCTCGATTTAGCGTGACTTTGCCGGCCCTGGCTCGAGGAATCGAGCAAACCGAAATTCCGGGCCGGATCCAGCGAATCAGCGACCGGCCCCTGGTTTTCGTGGACGGAGGGCATAATCACCAGGCGGCGGTGAACCTGGTGAGGTTCGTGGAGACGGAGACGCCCAGGCCGAGAGCACTGGTCTTTTCAATGATGCGCGACAAGAACATTCGAGAAGTTGCGGAGGTGTTGCGTCCAGCTTTCGACCGAATCTTCGTCACGCCGATGGGATCAGCGCGGGCGGCGTCCCGGGCGCAGCTCTTGGAAGCCTTTCCCCAGGCCACACCTGTCGATCTCCTTCCGGATGCGCTTCAGCAGGCAAAACACTCGGCCAGCACGATTGTGGTATTTGGATCTTTCTATCTGGCCGGGGAAGTGCTGCGAGCGGTTCACTCGCAAGAGGCCGGCCCATTCACGCGGCGCTGAGCGGGGCTTTTTCTGTAAAGGGCTCACTCAATCTCAAACAGCAGATCACCCGGCTTCACGATACTTCCCGGCCCGATATGGCAATGTTTGACGGTCCCTGCCTTGGGTGACTTGACCTGGTTGAGCATCTTCATGGCTTCGATGGTCGCCAAAGGCTCTTTGGCCGCCACCGGTTCCCCGGCCTTCTTGCTGATTGTCACGACTTTTCCTGTCATTTCGGCCCGGATGAAGCTCTGATCGATAGGATGGTCGGCGCCCGGCAATGCGTGAATGTCCTTCGGGTTGGCGATCGAAAGCCGATAATTCCGGTTGTTCCAGTCGATGAGCAGCTGGCTGTCATACTGGGAGATGATCAGATCCTGGACCTTGCCGTTTATCCTGAGCGTCCATCGAGAGGCGATCCGGCTGATGATCTCCACGCGAAACCGTTTCTGAGGGCCATTGCCCCTGGTTACCCGGCATTCATACTCAGACCTGGAGCCTGAGGTCAGCGAGACCTCGATTTCGTACGCTTCTCCCTTGTAAGTGCCGCGTAGCGTCAGCATCGGGTTTTCACCACTTGCGCCAGTAAAAGTCCGGACGTGCCGCGAGCTTCCATCGACTGCCGTCTTTCCGGCCACGCGCTGGCGCGCGCTTTTTGCCGCTCAGCAGGTGTTCAAGCGCTGCACCGGCAAAGGGGACGGAGGCGTCGTCGGCCGCGTCCTCATCGAAGAGATGATGTTCCTCCAGGAAAGCAGTGTGCAGCTTACCCCGGCGAAAATCGGGGTGGGATATTAACCGCCGAAGGAATGATACCGTGGTCGGTATGCCTCCCACCCGGTACTCGCCCAGCGCCCGCAGGATGCGACGGATCGCCTCCTCGCGGTCATTGCCGTAAGCGATGAGCTTGGAGACCAGGGGATCGTAGTGCACGGGAATCACATAGCCACAATAAAGGGCGCTGTCGTTCCGTATGCCAGGCCCTGCCGGCTCTGCCAGCTCTGTGACCGTTCCGGGCGAGGGCAGGAAGTCATTTGCCGGATCCTCGGCATAGATCCGGCATTCGAGGGCTGCTCCGCGCAAGCACACGTCTTCCTGCCGCCAGCCCAGCCTCTCCCCTGCTGCAATCCTGATTTGCTCGCACACGATGTCGGTATTCGTGACCAGCTCCGTAACCGGGTGTTCCACCTGCAGCCGGGTGTTCATTTCCAGGAAATAGAAAGAGTCCGGATTATCGGATTCCACCAGGAACTCGACGGTCCCCGCATTGTGGTAGCCGACACTCGCGGCAACAGCCAGGGCTGCCTGCCCGAGCCTTTGCCGCAGACTCTCGCTCTGCAACGAGGAGGGGCATTCCTCGACGATCTTCTGATAGCGCCGCTGGACCGAGCACTCGCGCTCGCCCAGATGAACCAGGTTCCCGTGATGATCACCCACAATCTGGATCTCAATGTGGCGTGGCCGTTCAAGTTTTCGTTCCAGGTAGACAGCCGGATCGCCGAAAGCCGCCTCCGCTTCCTGGGCCGCGGAGCTCAAGACGGTCCGAAGCTCCTCGGTGTCGCGGGCAATCCGCATTCCTTTCCCGCCGCCTCCGGCATCTGCCTTGACGAAAAGCGGGAAGCCGAGAACCGCCGCGGCTGTCAACGCTTCTTCGGGCGAACGAACCGGCGAGCGAGTGCCGGGAACTACCGGGACTCCGGCCTTTTCGGCGGCTGCCCGGCTCGAAACCTTCTTCGCCATTGTTTCCATGGCGTCGGGCGAGGGCCCAATGAAACGAATCCCGGATTCTTCACAAGCCCTGGCAAGCGGCTCACTTTCCGCAAGGAATCCGTAGCCGGGATGAAGCGCTTCCGCCTGAGTCTTGCGCGCCGCCTCAATCAACTTGTCGATGGCTAGATAGCTCTCCGCCGAGCTTGCTCCGCCAATCGCCACGGCCTCATCGGCCAGCTTGACGTGAAGGGCGTCTCTATCGACGTCGGAGTACACGACTACCGGAGCGACTCCAAGGTCGCGGCACGCTCGGATGACGCGGACCGCGATTTCGCCCCGATTGGCAATGAGGATCTTCTTGAACATGTTCCTCGAGCCAGCCTTCCCGCCGCGCGGGCCTCTCATGAAGCTGCCGCTCAATCCTCACAACGGTATATTCCCGTGCTTGCGCGGCGGATTCGTGTCGCGCTTGTTCGCGCACATCTCCAGCGCGCGAATCAACTTCGGGCGCGTATGACTCGGTTCGATCACCTTGTCGACGTAGCCACGCTCGGCCGCCACGTAAGGATTAGCCAGCTTCTCCCGAAATTCAGCGACGCGCGCCTTCTTTAACTCTTCTCGATCCTCGCCCGCCTGCTGGAGTTGCTTGCCGTACAGGATCTCTACGGCGCCTTCCGGCCCCATGACGGCGATCTCCGCTGTCGGGAAGGCGAGGTTGATGTCCGCCCGTATGTGCTTTGACGCCATGACGCAATAGGCGCCTCCGTAAGCCTTCCGCGTGATGACGGTAAGCTTCGGGACCGTCGCTTCAGCAAAAGCGAACAGGAGTTTGGCTCCGTGGCGGATGATCCCGCCGTGCTCCTGGCTCACTCCGGGCAGAAATCCCGGCACATCTTCAAAGACGACGAGCGGAATGTTGAAGGCGTCGCAAAAACGCACAAACCGGGCGCCTTTGACGGAGGAATCGATATCCAGCGTGCCGGCCAAGACGGAGGGCTGATTGGCTACCACTCCGATCGGGTGTCCGGCCAGGCGCGCAAAGCCGATGACGAGGTTACGAGCGAAAAGCGGCTGAACCTCGAGAAAATCCCGGTCGTCGACCACGCCATAGATCACCTCTTTCATGTCATACGGGAGGTTGGGGTCGGCCGGTATCAGGGTATTCAGTGCCGGTTCCAACCTGTCAGGGCTGTCGGAAGGCTCCTCCCAGGGCGGATCTTCCGTGTTGTTGGAGGGAAGAAACGTCAGCAGACGACGGATTGCGGCCAGGCATTCCTGGTCGTTCGCAGCGGCGAAATGAGCCACGCCGCTGACCTTGCTGTGGGCTTCGGTCCCTCCCAGCTGCGCCTGGGTCACGTCCTCGCCGGTCACGGTCTTGATGACGTTCGGTCCCGTGATGAACATGTAGCTGGTGTCGCGCACCATGAAAATGAAGTCCGTGATCGCGGGTGAATAAACGGCGCCGCCGGCGCAGGGCCCCATGATGGCTGAAATCTGAGGAATGACACCGCTGGCCAAGGTATTTCTCAGGAAAATGTCCGCGTAGCCGGCCAGGCTCACCACGCCTTCCTGAATCCTCGCGCCGCCGCTGTCGTTGAGACCGATGACCGGCGCGCCGTTCTTCATAGCCAGATCCATGATTTTGCAGATTTTCTCCGCATAAGTTTCAGACAGGCTTCCGCCGAAAACGGTAAAGTCCTGCGAGAAGACGAAGACCAGGCGGCCATGGATTTTCCCGTAGCCTGTGACGACACCGTCCCCGGGAATCCGTTTCTGGCTCATGCCGAAATCCGTGCACCGATGAACCACAAACCGGTCCAGTTCTTCAAAAGTTCCCTCGTCGAGAAGAAAGTCCAAGCGTTCTCGAGCCGTGAGCTTTCCCGCCCGGTGCTGGCGCTCGATTCGTTCGGCCCCTCCTCCCGCCTCGGCTGCCGTGTCGCGTCGCCTCAACTCTGCCAGCTTTTCATCGATGTTCATGATTTGTAAGGTTTTTCTACCACGGCGGGGAAGGGCAGTACAAATCGGGAGACTGGTTGCCCTATATCTCCGGTCCGGTTTGGATAAACAATAGAAGCATGCGAAAAGCGCTAGTCGTTCTCTGCGCATTCTTGTCGGTGGCAATCGCGGCCGCCGGCGAGCCTGCTGCCAGGCAGCCAACCGCCCCGCTCGCCCTGTTCAACGGACGGAATCTCGACGGCTTTTACACGTACCTGAAGACCAGCCGGTTTGAAGATCCCAAACAGGTCTTCACCGTAAAGAACGGCGAGATTCGGATCTCGGGCGAAGAGTGGGGTGCAATCACCACCCGGGAGGCGTTTCGCGATTACCATCTGATCGTGGAGTGGAAGTGGGGAGGTGAGACTTTTGCACCCCGCAAGCAATCGGCTCGGGACAGCGGTATCCTGGTTCACGGAGTGGGCGCGGACGGCGCGGCCGGCGGCTGCTGGCTGGAGTCGATCGAACACCAGATCATCGAGGGTGGGTGCGGGGATCTGATAATCGTGGCCGGCGCCAACCGGCCTTCCCTGACCGCTGAAACCCGGTCCGAGGGCCGTCAGCTTTACTGGCATCCGGGTGGTACCCGCGTGACTCGAAACGAAGGCCGAATCAACTGGTACGGGCGTGATCCGCAATGGAAAGACGTTCTGGGCTTCCGGGGCCTCAGGGAAGTTGAAAAACACGCCGGCGAGTGGAACCGGTCGGAAGTCATCTGCGACGGCGATACCGTGACGAACATCGTCAATGGCGTCGTGGTCAATCGCGCGACCAATTCATCTCATGCGGCCGGCAAAATCCAGATCCAATCGGAAGGTGCGGAGATCCTGGTGCGCCTCATCGAATTGCGGCCAGTAGACAAGGCGGCATTGAAGCGACTCCTGCAGTCGGCGCCCGCCCTGTCACTCGTCATGTAACTGGGGGCGCGACTACGGGCCCGGAGCAGAATGACTCAAATGTCCAGCTTCCTGATCCGGGCCAGATGACGCCCACCCTCAAAGGGCGTGGCAAGCCAGACTTCGACGATCGCCAGCGCTTCCTCCTCGGAAAGCAGCCGCTGGCCGAGAGACAAAACATTCGAGTCGTTATGAGCGCGAGCGAGTCGCGCGGATTCGCTGTTCCATGCGACCGCGCACCGGATTCCCCGCAGGCGATTAGCCGTCATGGCCTCACCGTTGCCGGAGCCTCCGAGGACGATACCCCGTTCACACTCGCCCGCCGCCACCGCCTGTGCGGCCGGACGAATGAAATCCGGGTAGTCGACCGGTTCTTCCGAAAACGTCCCGAAGTCACGGACCTCGTGGCCGGCCGCCTGCAGGCGTCCAGCGATCGTTTTTTTGTATCGAAACCCGGCGTGATCTGAAGCAAGAGCGATTCGCATACGAAGGAGAAGCATACAGGACCGGAGTCAAGGGAAACAGCGCGCACGAACACGTCCGCAACAAATCACTTGAGAGCCAATTGCAAAAATCGGCTTTGCCACGCGACCTGGCCCGCTCCACCAGACCAATC
>JBHGBF010000273.1:0-7413 GCA_041946865.1 Acidobacteriota bacterium
GCACCGGCCTCTCTCCTCGTTGCTGCCACACTCCCAACAAAAAACTGAGGGGTTACCTCATCTCACGGGGCAATCCCTCAGTTTTCGGTTTGGAGGTCGTCTCGGACTGTACCCAAGCGCAACGCCTTCCAGTCTTCGTAGGCCGCGCGGCTCCGACAGCCCCACAGAGCCGCAAGCGCAGTCGTCTCCTTCGGGTGGAACGTAAGGATGGTCTCACGTTTCCTTTTTAGCGAAGCGCGTCGGGTGGAGTCGCCACGGCTCCGACAGGAAACCCTCGTCGGTCCAGTCTATCGACTTCTGATCACTCCACGCATCCGACGCGCTCCCCGTCCGCTGACGCTCCGCTAAAAAGCCCTGCGCCTTGCGGCTCTGTCGGAGCCGCGCCTGCCCAGGACGGTTCTGGCCCTTTCACGGAATAAAGAAGAAGAGATGCCCCCCGCGATCACTTTCACCCATGAAGATGGTCCCATCCGCCGACGTGACCATGGCGTCGAACTGGTGCGCCCGCCATGCATAGTACGGAGAGCGGTCCACCTCGACGCTTCCCAGAACCTCATAAGACCTGGTTTGCGGGTCATACACGAACAGCTGGTTCACCCCGTGCCGGTCACCTCCCAGGCCAAACAGACGACCGTCCTTTCCCAAAGCCAGACCCCGGATGCGCTGTGCGACCAAAGGCTTTCCCAGGTTTTCCAGCTTCTGAGAACCGCTTAAGCGAAAGATGAAGCCCTCCGATGTCCCTCCGTAAAGTACTTCATTGCCCACGGCCCATGCTTCCACAACCTGCATGCTCTCGCCCGGGATCGCAACATCCAACGTCTCCAGTTGTTGTTTTTGCGGGTTGTAGCGGATGAGCTTTCCGCCGTCTGCCGACGCATAGACAAAGCCATCCTGGTCGATAGCCAGATCTCGGGGCAGGCTTCGTAGAGTCCGAATGTCGGGTCCGCCGAACAAAACATCCCGGAACACGGCGCCCAAATCTTTTGTGGTCCCTCTTCCCACTTCATGGATAAAGAAATGCCCGTGCGGATATGAAATGCCGTATAGAGTCTCTCTGTCCGGGTCGAGGGCAAGACAATAGATGCCGTCCCCGGGGACCGGGATCCCCAGGTCAGTCACCTTCAACGGGTTGTCGCCCCGCCATCCCTCGTCCTCTTGCTTCTGCTCGTAGAGGTAGAGGTGCCCCCCACCGTAACCCCGGTACTGTTCCTCGACCTGTTCCCACAGGTCTCGGGAAACCCGGTCCAGCCCCCCGCCTGGACGCTTCAGAATTGGAAAAGGCTGTATCACATTCTTCCCTCCGCCGATGAACAGGCGTCCCTGCTTCCCGACGACGAGGCTGTGATGGACTCCTTCACATCCGGCCAGGTGGCCGAGTGGTCTGACCTGGTCGGTCTTAGGCGAGAACACAAACACGTAGGAACGGAAGCCGGTCGTGGCGCCATAGACATGTCCGTCGGGTGATGCTGCCAGCGAAGTGATGTAGCAACCGTCGGCCGGTACCTGGCTGAAGAAAGGATAGCCCAGGTCCCGATAGCCGAGCCTGTGCAGAGGCACCCGAGGTTGTGCCTCCAGACCGACGACGGTGATGAATAACATGACGGCGAAGAGGCAGCCAGAAAAGCCTGATATTTTGCTCTTGTTACGTATGTTCGAGTCCATCAGAGAGCACTCCGAGACTGGGCGCGCCTGGCGCACAGCTATTTCTCCACCTTGAGTTTGACAGGGTCGACGATGATCAGCCGCAGCCTGAAAGGCACTTCACCTCTGACTTTACCCACCGCCACAGCATCTTCTTTTTCTTCCACCGCTCCGAAGAAATACAGGGTACCGTCCGGTCCACAGGCGGCGGCGTTAGTCCCCAGCACTCTCAACCCGCTCTTGCCGTCAACGAGTTTTCCGTAGTCTCGACGCAGGTCTTTCGCTGGGTCAAAGGAGACCAGGTACGCCGCGATCTCTCCTCCGGATCCTTCGGAGCTGGAATAGTCGAAGGCGGCGCTGCTGGGTGCGTAGTAGATCGTCCCGTCCTTGCCTATGGTCATCGACAGGGTAGCGTAGCCGAGATCGTGTCTTCCCACCAGCTCGGGTGCCGTCAGCTGCGCCAACTCCCTGACTTCGCCGAACGTCCCCTTGTGCGGATCATAGCTGAACAAATAGTTCGCGCCGCCTTCGATTCCGTAGATGACTTGGTCACGCCGGCTCCATTCCACGACTCGCCAGATGTTCTTGCGGTCTAACCTGGGACGGTCCAGATCTCGGGGCCACTGAAAGGGGTCGTGGGGGAGACGAACGGGCAAGTCCAAGAGTCGTTGGGCAGCGGCGTCGTACTTGAAAATCAGGTGTCGCCCGAAACTGCCGTAACAGTTGCCTTCGTCGTCGGTCACTATCGTCCGGCAGACATCCCAATTGCTGACTCGTCCAACATCCGCCGTCGTTCGGGACTTGATATCGAGGATGTAGAGGTGATTGTTGTACGCGGTTCCGTAAAGCCGATGGCGGACGGGGTCATAAGCCAACCCGTAAAGATCGGAGTTGCCTGGAGCCACCAGGCCGAGATCCGTCACCACCTCCCGGTTCGGGTCAAAAACCCACCAGTGTCCTCCCGCCCATGACCGGGGATCGATGTTCCACGGACCGGATCCCTGATTTCCGGTTCCGAAGTAGATGAAACCGTTTGTGTCTTCCACAAAGCGGGTGTGGATCTTCGCCTGGATCCTGACCCCTTTGCCCTTTTCCCCGGCGAGTTCAGACATGTCGGCCAGGTGCCGGATCTTCCCCGTTTTCGGGTCGTACTGATAGAAGTGGGCCTCTGCTCCGTGAGCCTGCGCACCAATGTAAACCAGCCCGTTTTTCGCCGCGTACAGGGCTGACCACATGCCGCTTTCCCTAAAACCACCCGGCAAGGGCAGGGTTTGACAATCGGCGGCGGGGAGGCTGCTAGACAGAGTCCAGATCAGGAAGACGGCGGCAAGACAATCAGCAAGTCGCAAGGCTGCTCCTCTGAACAAAAAACACGACCCTCGTCCCGGACTGTGCAGTCATTCCGGTTTCCCGAGAAACTGGGTGGGATTAAGAGCCGCGTGGGTGATTCTCACCTTCTGGATGGCTCCCTGGAACCAGAAAACCTGATTCAGGCGACAGCCAATCGAGGTCTGTCCGCCCTCAACGGGCGCATATTTGACTTCGGCGCCCGCCATTTCCTCCGTTCCGTTCACATAATGGCGCATCCACTGACCGTCATAGGTCAGTGCAACGTGGTACCACTTCCCGAGCGGGTGCAGTTTCTCCTTTGATTGAAGGGTTTTCTCGAACTCCCCGGACTTTATGAAGGTGTCCAAAAACCACTCGTTCGCGTCGTTCAGGCGTGTTTCCACCAATACACGGCTCTCCTCGTTCGCCTGCATATGAAGGAAACGCTGAGCCTTGTTGGGGGATGGATCAGGGCGGAAGAGCACTTCGACCGTGAAGCTTCGGGCGCCTGACAACGGATTGATATTGAGGATGAGGCCGTCGTCCTGACCGTCAAAAGCCAGCGCCGAGTCTCCCGGCGCTTCGATCACGCGGGGCGCTCCAAGCACTTTCGGCTTCTGGCCTCCGATCTCACTCAATTCATTGATGTCCCACAGTATCTGCATATTCGTCACCTTCCGCGCAGCCGCCACCCAGCTTTCGTATACGAATCTTTCCTTGACGCGCTGCCATTCGGCGGGGCTGAAAACGCTCAGTTGCTCTCTGGTCAACCCCGGAATCCCACTCCCGAGTGCTCGGGTCCCGCCCTCGCGCTGTTCGTTCGCATAGCGTTCGTCCATCTCGACAGCGTTCGCCTTGGCCCATTCGCCGATGTGCGTCTCGGCCATTGCCCGAATTAAAGCCCCGTGCCAGTTAGGGAAGTCGAGCTGTTCTTCCAGCCAGAGAGCGACCTGCTTTGTGACAAAGAACGGGCGATGGCTGGCATCAGGGACGAATTGGGCTTCGAACACTCCCTCGTCGGTAGTGCGCAATTGAACGGTTCGATCCCGAAGAGCGCGGAAGAACGACTCCCGGTGTGTCGGAATGGCGACCACGGTATCTTCAAGTCCATTGAAAACCAGTGTGGGACCTCGGGAGGCGTGAAGCGCATAGATGACGGCGGCCCTGTCGCCGAGAAACAGAAGCGACCGATAGGGAATAGACTGACACATGGGTTTGGTTCGGTCCCAGTACCCGCCGGGCCCATCCAGATTGCCGCCTCCAACCATTACGCAGGCATGCAACCGCGTGTCGACTGCTCCGGTCAGACTCACCAGGAAGGACCCCAGCGAATATCCCATGGCGCCAATCCTCTTCGGATCGACTTCCGGACGTTGAGAAAGATACCGGACCGCCTGCAGGACATCGGTGATCAACTGGCCGCCCATCCGCCGGCCCATCTCCTCGGGAGGGACAAATGTATCGTGAGCCCGGGTGCCCGATTTTCGCTCAATGTGGCGCTCCCCTTCTCCGACGGGATCGAAGGTCAGCACCACCGCACCCGCCCTGGCGTACAGAATCCCCGAATAAAACGCATACCCGCTGTACTTGTCTCCTCCGTGTCCATTCACGATGACGAGGGCGGGGAGTTTCCCGGTTGGCCTTGCAGGACGATACACGATGGCCGGAACCCGCAACCCGAACTGGGTCTGATACGTGATCCGCTCCGCCACTACTCCCGGTTCAGGCGAGAACTGACCATGCTTTTCCTCGGCGAGCTCGGGCAGAGGATCCGGGATGAAAAGCGCCTCTTTGATCTGCCGACGCCACTGTTGTTCCTGCTGCGCGGTTACGCCGGGTGAAGACGCCCAGCCGGTTCCGAGCTGAGCAACGAGACTGAAACAGAGCAGTATCAGGCAGAGTGTGGTATTCAGGCGCAGCGTGCGCCCGCCCGGGCTCCCTTTTCGACCGCGTTTGCAGAAGCTACTCCTCGTAGATGTTTTTCGATCCCAACGAGGTCGGGTCGGGGGATTACTCAAGCTGTGTATCATATCGCGTCCCTCAGCCTGGCATCTCGCTCATCAGTTTCCTGGCGAGTTGCACATTCCCCTCGACCTGAAACTCGAACATTCCGACGCAAAGGAAATCGGCCCCGGCATTCAGAGCGTACGCAAACCCTTCCTCGGGCTTGATCCTTCCGGCGCCCAAGATCTTGAACGCGATCCAGGGGACGTCGATAGCCGACATCATTTCCGCCGTTCGGTCCGGCTCGGCCGCAAAGTAGCCCAGCCTGTTAATCGTCTTCATATAGAAGTCGGGCTTTAGTCCTGCCTTGACCGTCCCTTCGACGGTCTCGTTCTTATGAGCACCGATTCCCGCGACCATGCCCAGTTTCCGCATCAGATCGAGGTGGTCGCCGATGTGTCGAGAAGACCCGACTGCTTCCGTCTTTTCCTCCTGCTGCTCGCAACCCGAGGTCCCCAGGGCGACGGACACGGCGGCCGCGGCTGTGAGAAATCTCCTGCGTGTCAAACCAAAGTCCCTGTCGTTCATCCGTTCTTTTCTGTCCCGGGGAGACGGGCAAGACGACTGCTCTCCCAGGTCCTTCCCTTGCATCTACTCAGTCCCTTTGCAGTACCGGCGCACAGTGTCCGGTGCCAGCAGCGACGCTGAGTCGGGATCCAGGAACATAAAGGTGTTTGCGTGTTGGCGGAGAATCGAGGCGGGGATCATCGGGCCGATATCACCCTCCAGCGTCGCTTTCACTGCCCTTGCCTTGCGTTTGTCTGGGACCACGCACAGGATCTCGTCTGCTTTGAGTATTTGTCGCACAGACATGGAAATGGCCTGAGTCGGGACCTCCTCGAGCGACGAAAACCACCCCTCGCCGACCTGCTGCATCCGGCATGCGTGATCGAGCTGGACGACCAGATAGGGCTGTCCGGTTTCAAAGTCGGCCGGCGGGTCGTTGAAAGCCAGGTGGCCGTTCTCCCCGATGCCGACAAACGCGACATCAATAGGTGCGGCGTTGAGGTCTTTTCCGACAGCCGCGGCAACCTGGGCCGGGTCAGTCTCCCCGTCCAGCAGGTGATAGTTCTTTATGCCTGTCTTCCGAATCAGACGTTCGAGCAAGTACTTCCGAAAACTCGCCGGATGGTTGGCGGGAATGCCCACGTACTCATCCAGGTGGAACATCTCGACTTTGCTCCAGTTGATTCCGGAAGTCGCGGTGAGGGCGTCGAGAAACTCGAACTGAGACGCCCCGGTCGCGGCGATGATCCGCGCACGCCCCTTCGCCGCAATCGCCCGCCGAATGGCGGTGGCGGCAAGCGTGGCGGCGGCCTCCCCCAGCGCCAATTTATCCTCTGACACTTTTAAGATCATTGGGTCCTCCTACTCCACTTGTTTGCAGATCGGATTCGGAAAGGGAAAGACGAGGTATCGTCATCCTGAAGATCTACCACGCTCACCCCCGCCGCTGCGCTGCACCTCTCGAAGACCAGCGCGCTGACGCCTTTCCTCGCACGGACGACGTCCCGGGCTCGCGGACAACCCATAACCCAAATCGCCGTCGAAAACGCTTCACTCTCGACTGCAAACGGCGCAACGACTGCAGCTCCAAGTACATCGCGATTCGGCAGACCGGTGGCCGGATCGACAACGTGAAAATTCTCCGCGAACGACTCGCGACCGGACAGATAGTTGCCGGGACTGGAAAGTGACTGATTGACCAGGCGCGCGACGGCAAGCTGTTTCCCCTGATCGATCGGATTCATGAGCGGTACTTGCCAGAACCTTCTTCCCGGCGGTGTCCCGAGACCGTAGAGACTGCTGGAGCCAAAATTGACCAAAGCGGAGGCCACACCCCGACGGCGAAGAAGGTCGATAATCCGGTCGACCGCATAGCCTTTCGCGATTCCGCCCAAGTCTATTCGGACGCCTGGCCTTGCAAAACGCACCGACTGCTTCCGCGTGTTCAACCTCAGGGGCTGCCCGCTGTCACCCTGTGGCAGAGGGTCCTCCCTCAGTTCCGCGCCGTTCGCCGATCTGCGGCCTTTGTCGGTCCTGCGGCCAGTCAACGCTCGCACCGTGATGTCGAAAGCGCCCTCCGTCATCGCGCCATACCACACAGCTGCACCAAGCAGCTCGAACAGCCCCTTCTCGACTCGCAACGAGCGTCTGGACGCGTATGCATTGACAAACGAAACCTCACTCTCAGCCAGATGAATGCTCATCTGCCGTTCCAGCATCCGCACCAGATGGAAAGCCTCCCGGGTCACCTCTCGCAGGACCGACTGATCCTCCCCGAAGAGGTTGAGATCCAGGAAGCTTCCCATGGCACATACGGAATCGGTATAGTCCACCATTGCTTGGCCGGTTCAAATATGGCTGATTCGCTATTGATTCAACTCGACTTTGGGATCAGTTTTCTCGTCTTGGGATCGATCCCCAAGACCTTGGCTA
>JBHGBF010000274.1:0-7254 GCA_041946865.1 Acidobacteriota bacterium
CGTGATACAGCCACACAGCAGCGGCTCCTGTTGATTCATCTGTATACTTTCGCCAAAGTACGCGACTCCCGGCACTCGCTATGGCAGCTTCGTTGTCTGGTGGGCGGCCAGCTTCCAGGTTTCGCCGCTCTTGAGCCAGACATGCAGCATTACCAGGTTGCTGTCGATGGCCGCGGTTGTCGTCTGTGCCTTGATCCGGGCCTTGGAATGAACGACGGCGGCGTTGCCGTAAACCCTCACGTCCATCGAATCGTAGTCGACCGACAGGTACCTGGTCTGCGCGCTGCGGAGCTTCCCGATGTAGTCAGTTTTGTTGTCTGTAAGCCCGTTCGAATGGGTGTAAATCAGGTCGTCAGCGAGAGTCTTCTCAAGAGCGGCGAGGTCTCCGGCGACGACGGCCTCGGCCCAGCCCCTCTCGGCCTGTTCGACGGCCTGTTTCTCCGCCTGTCCAAGAAGCAATCGGGGCAGCGTGAACAGGGCGAGCGTGGCAGTAAGAAAAGTGCGACGTGTCATCATAGTGGCTCCTTAAACAAGTTCCCTCGATTGAGAAGACCTGGTGGGTCAAAAAGCCTCTTAAGCTGTCTCATCTCTTCGATAGCCGTCGAGCCGTACATCTCCTCCAGCATCTCACGCTTGAGCTTTCCCACGCCGTGCTCTGCTGAGATCGTTCCCCCCAGACGCACGGCCGCCTGAGTCCATTCCCGGTAAAGGCGTCGGCCTGCCTGGTACTCGTCGGCGCTCTTCGGCAGGATATTGACGTGGAGGTGGTTGTTACCGATGTGCCCGAAAATCACGTGTTCGAGTCCGAGTTGCTCGAGCCCTTCCCGGTAGGTGGTCATCATCTCTTCCAGGTGCTGGTCGGGCACGGCCAGATCCGTACCGAGCTTCGTGATCTCCGGCGCCGAATTCTTTCGTTCGCCGATAATCCGATTCACCGCCTCCGGGATCGCATGCCTGAAGGCTTTCAGCCGTTCCATCTCCTTTTCGCTGGCGGCCAGCCAGGCGTTATCCAGGTCGACTCCGCCTGACTCCAGTCTCTGACCCAGCTCGGTCACGCGTTTTTCCAGAAAGTCCTCGCCGTCCCCATGATACTCAAAGTAAAGGGCGGGGCCCCCGCATTCGGGAAGATCGAGCTGGACTGTCGCCGGTCCCGCCCGAACCAGGTCTAGCGCCGCGCGATCAAAAAACTCGATTGCCACGAGGCCGCCCCTCCCGGGCTGTGCCAGCGCCTGTTCTCTAACCTGCCTGACAGTCGCCAGGGCCCACTTCTCAGAAGGCAGAAAAGCCAGCAGGGCGAACTGTACTGGTGGATTGGGTATCAGGCGGAGCTCCGCTTCAAAGACGATGCCGAGCGTCCCTTCCGAACCAACCAACAGGTCGACGAGGTCCATTTCGTCCTGGACGTGGTAACCGCTGGCATTCTTGACGGATGGGAGCCGATAGGAGGGGAGCAGCCCCCTCAGGGTGCGACCCGACTCTGTGGCGATTTCAAAGCTCCGATCTTTCGATCGATTCACGCCTCGCTGCAAGACAAGCACGGAGCCGTCGATGAGCATCACCCGCAAGCGGGACACGTAGCGCCGAAATGAGCCGTAGTAGAAGCTCCGCGCGCCCGAGGCGTTGCAGGCGATCATGCCTCCGACCGAGGCTGAGGTCTCGGTCGGATCAGGTGGGAAAAACCACTTCCCGCCAGTCTCTTCTCGAACCGTGGTGCGGAGCTCCGCCAGGGAAAGGCCGGGCTGAACGACGATCGAGGCTGTCGTCCCCCTGCGAAGGGACACGATCTCTTTCATCCGCGAAAGGCTCAGGATGTGTCCGCCCTCGGGAACTGCGCCGGCGGTGACTCCTGTTCGAGCGCCCTGGATGGTGACTGGTTCTTGCTTAGAACGAGCGTAGGCCAGATGGTCCCTGATATCACGGGCAGAGGCGGGAAAAGAGATCGATTCGGCCCACCCCACGTGGCGCGATTCGTCGTGCAGGTAGTCGGGGAAATCCTGCTCGACCCGGTAGTGGATGCCCGTTTGCCCCATTCCGATCATCATAGCATCGGCCTCCGGGGCACACCGTCACCCTGAACCGCTGTTGCGTCCCCGTCACGGCTTCGCCTCCCGTTGTATATTTCTCCTCGATGCGCGTGCGCGTTGCTCTCTGTTACCGTTGCGAGGATCGGGACGCCGGGAGCGTCTACAGCCGGATCGTGCCGGCGGGATTGCTGTGCATCCACGGTGTCCTGCTCGAGGCGGGTTTCGTCTCCCACCTTTTCAACTTCAGCGGCCAGTCCTGGAAATCGATTCAGCATGCCCTTGCTTCATTCAAACCCAATATCGTCGGCATTTCGCACTTTACCTATAACCATTCTTCCTCGATGAGACTCTACGAGACGGCGCGAGCCGTCGCTCCCGCAGCCGTGATCCTCGGGGGAGGAGCGCAAGCGAGCTTCCTGGGCGAAGAAATCCTTCGCCGCTCGAGCGCGCTCGACGCCTTGATTCGCGGGGAGGGGGAGAATCCCGTATTGGAGCTGGCCAGGCGCGTCGCGGCCGGCCAGGCTTGGAAATCGAGCCCGTCGCTGACTTACCGGACCGAGACTGGTATCGCTCGGACGCGCGATTGTCCGGTGGTCCAGGATCTCGATTCCTGTTACCCGATAACCCGGTTTACGGAGCTGACCGGAGTTCGGCCCGAGGAGCAGTTTCCCTTCGTGGTGACGTCTCGCGGATGTCCCGGACGCTGCGGTTTCTGCGACTCGCCAGCCTTCTGGGGCCACCGGATCCGCTTTCGCAGCACGGCGAACGTGATCGGCGAGATCCGCCATCTGATGCGCGAATACGGGTTCATGTACTTCGGCTTCCGGGACGATACGTTCGCCGCCAAACGCGGCCGTCTCGGCGAGCTTTGCGAAGCATTGCAGACGCAGATTCCCGGCATCCTTTGGAATTGCCAGTCGAGAGTCGACACGGTTGATCGGGAACGGTTGCTTCAGATGAAGAACGCGGGTTGCGAGCAGCTTCAGTTCGGGATTGAATCGATGGCGCCCGAGGTGCTGCAGGTCCTGGGCAAGCGGGTGGAAGCGGATCGCGTCCACCGGGCGCTCCAGCAGTGCCGGGAAGTGGGGATCCGTTCCTGCGCCTACCTGATCACCGGCGTTCCAGGCCAGTTATCGCTGGCCCCGGAAAGCGAGTTGTTTAACCGTCATGGTCTGCAGCAGGGTATTGTGTCTCCCTTGTGCTATTACCCTGGGACGGCACTATTCGAAACCATGAAAGCGAAGGCTGGAGTTTCAGAAGAAATCTTCTTTTCGGGGAATCCGGAGGATCTCAAGGTTCGGCGGGATCATGAGGCTGAAGACCTGTATCGGCAAGCGACGAGAATCATCGAGGCGAAAGCGGCGAAGAACGGCTTCTCGAAAAGCGAGATTCTGAAGCAGTTGAACGCAACCGGGCGGTGCGTGTCTTCGCTGCTTGACTGGGGGAATCACAGCCTGGCTCATGGCGACATCCGGCAAGCCAGAGAGGCTTTTGAAGAGATCCGGGAACGATGGCCCCGCCATCCCTGGGGTTACCAAAGCCTGGCGGACTGGGCCGAGGCGTACGGCCGGCCGCGTGACGCCCGGCGCTACCGCGAAGCCGCGAGACAAGCAGCGATGTCAGCGTGAGCTTTCCTCCTTTGGCTTACGATACAGACCCGAAAATTGCTGCATCCTGAATTCTGCCTGGGATAGAATCTGCTGATCCGGTAACTGCTATGAGAAAAACAACTTCGCTCATGCTACTCGTTCTTGTCTTTTCGCTCTTGGCCCCTGTTCACGGCGGGATCAGTGCCCGCATGTTACGTCAGCCGGACGTCAGCCAGACGCAAATCGCGTTCGTTTATGCCGGCGATATCTGGCTGGCGCCGAAGACCGGAGGAACAGCGGTGCGTTTAAGCTCGCCGGCCGGCGAGGAGTCCTTCCCCAAGTTCTCTCCGGATGGTTCTCTTATCGCTTACAGCGCCAACTACGACGGTAACGTCGATATTTACGTCGTTGCGGTCTCCGGAGGCATGCCGAAGCGCCTGACGCGCCATCCGTCCGCTGATCGCGTCCTCGACTGGTATCCAGACGGCAAATCGCTGCTTTTTGCCTCGCCGATGATGGCTGGCCGTGACAGGTTCAACCAGCTGTTCAAAGTGTCGCGCGAGGGCGGGCTGCCGGAGAAGCTGCCCGTCCCCTACGGCGAGTTCGGGTCGATCTCCCCGGATGGCAAGACCCTTGCTTTCATGCCGGAAAGCCAGGACTTTAGGACCTGGAAGCGCTACCGGGGCGGATGGGCGCCCGATATCTGGCTGTTCGACCTCGAGAAGCTGGTAGCGAAGAACATGACGAGCAGCCCGGCGATCGACGCCCATCCCATGTGGTCGGGAAAGAGCATTTATTTCATGTCCGACCGGGGATCCGAATTGCGCAACAACCTTTGGGCCTACGATCCCAACACCCAAAAGCTCCGGCAGATCACCCAATTCGCTGACTATGACGTCCGCTTCCCGTCGATTGGGCCGAGCGATATCGTTTTTGAGGCTGGCGGCCGTCTTTATCTCCTCGACCTGAAGAAACAGAAGCCTCAGGAAGTGATCGTGGAGGTCATCACGGATGGAGCGAGTTTGAAACCGAGAGCCGAGAAGGTCGCCCGGCTGATTGATAATCCCTTTATCTCGCCGACGGGCAAGCGGGTCTTGTTTGAGGCGCGTGGCGATATTTTCACCGTCCCGGCGGAAAACGGGCCGGTGGTCAACCTGACGGCTTCGAGTGGTGTTGCCGAGCGTTATCCGAGCTGGTCGCCCGATGGGAAATGGCTGGCCTACTGGAGCGATCGCTCGGGCGAGTACGAGCTGATGGTGCGGCCCGCCGACGGTTCAGCAGCGGAGCAGAGCCTGACCACCTTCGGGCCGGGTTTCAGGCACAGCCTCTACTGGTCTCCGGACAGCAAGAAGGTCGCATTCGTTGACCAGGCGATGAAGCTCTGGATTGTGGACCGGGAAACCAGGCAAGCGACGCAGATTGACAAGGCGGGTGCGCTCTTTCACGGCAGTCTGGAAAACTTCCGTTTTTCCTGGTCTCCGGACAGCCGATGGCTGGCTTACGATCGTGATCAGGACGAACTGGGGAACAGGAGCACGATCTTTTTGTACGACACCCAGAAGGGCGAGAAACACAAGCTCACTTCGTCCTATTACGACGATTCGAGCCCCGTCTTTGACCCCGAGGGCAAGTACCTCTACTACCTCTCCAATCGCAGCCTCCAGCCTGCTTACAGCTCCTTTGACACGTCGTTTATCTACGCCAATGCGACACAGATCATAGCCGTATCGCTTCGTTCCGATGTGCCCTCGCCTATTGCTCCCCAGAATGATGAAGAGACCGCCAAAGAAGACAAGAAGGCGGACGAGAAGAAGGAGCCGGCCGCCGGGCCTGACGCCAAGGCCGGAGAGGCTGCCAAGGAAGGGGACAAGAAGGACCAGGCCCCAAAACCGGTTGAAATCGAGCTCGACGGATTCGAAACTCGGGCAGTCATCCTTCCGCCTGTGGCCGGGGTCTACGGCGGACTCCAGGCCGTGGAAGGCAAGGTGCTGTTCCTCCGCCGGCCGCGCACCGGGTCCCCGCCTCGACAGAAAAGCACTCTCTGCTATTTCGATTTCAAGGACCGCAAAGAAGAAGTCGTAATCGAGGAGATCGACGGGTACCAGCTGGCGGCGGACGGCAAGAAGGCCGTTGTGCGGCAGTCCGACAGCTACGCGATCATCGATGTGAAGCCTAAGCAGAAGATCGAAAAGAAGCTTCGCACGGCGGAACTTGAGTCGGTTGTTGACCCGAGAGCTGAGTGGCAGCAGGTGTTCAACGATGCCTGGCGTTTCACGCGCGATTATTTCTATGACCCGAACATGCACGGCGTCGACTGGATGGCAATCAAAGAGCAGTACGGCAGCCTCATCCAGGACTGCGTGACGCGCTGGGATGTCAATTTCGTGCTTGGCGAAATGATTGCCGAGCTGAACGCCTCCCACACCTATCGCGGCGGAGGCGACGAGCAGCGGGGTCCGGATAGGCGCGCAGGTCTGCTCGGTGTCGACTGGGCCTTTGAAAACGGCGCCTATCGGATCAAGCACATCCTCCGCGGCGGACCGTGGGACATCAGTGTGCGCTCGCCGCTGGCCGAGCCAGGCCTGGGAGTGAAGGAAGGCGACTATGTGCTGGCGGTAAACGGCGTACCTCTGGACGCTTCCATTGATCCTTGGGTGGCCCTCGAAGGTCAGGCCGAGAAGACCGTCGTTCTTACGGTGAACGGCAAGCCGGCCGCGGAAGGCGCCAGGAAGGTTCTGGTGAAGACGCTCTCCAGCGAAGGCGAGCTTCGACAGCTGGAATGGATCGAGGCCTCGCGCAAGAGGGTCGACGAAGCGACCGGAGGCCGGGTCGGATATATCTATGTGCCCAGCACCGGGATCGACGGGCAGAATGAGCTGGTCCGCCAGTTTGCTGCTCAATTCGAGAAGGAAGGTCTGATCATCGATGAGCGTTTCAACAGCGGTGGCCAAATCCCCGACCGTTTCATCGAACTGCTCAACCGAAAGGCGCTGAGCTACTGGGCAGTGAGAGACGGCAAAGACTGGCAATGGCCGCCCACTGGGCACTTCGGGCCTAAGGCCATGCTGATCAACGGCTGGAGCGGATCAGGCGGCGATTGCTTTCCGTACTACTTCAAGAAAGCGGGGCTCGGCCCGTTGATCGGCACCCGCACCTGGGGCGGCCTCATCGGCCTTTCCGGGAGCCCGAGCCTGATAGACGGAGGAATGGTCACCGTGCCCACCTTCCGGATGTATTCAACCAGCGGGGAATGGTTTGCGGAAGGTCACGGCGTCGACCCGGATATCGAGGTCATCAATGACCCCGGGGAGATGGCCAAGGGGCGCGATCCACAGCTGGAGAGGGCCATCCAGGAAGTGCAGCGGATGCTGAAGGAAAAACCGTTTACGCCGCCCAAGCGGCCTCCTTACGAAGATCGCTCCGGACGCCCCCGCCCGACAGACTAAGTGGTCGCTTTCATAAATACGATGACGTATCGATGTATCTGAGCAGTGGGCATGATCTGTTGGTAATTCCGCCTTCCTGTTTGTAGTTCCGCCTTCTATGAGGACACACCGTCGTCAAGAGGAAAATCTCCGTGTTTGTAACCCCTCAGTTTTTTGTTCGGAGTGTGGCAGCAACGAGGAGAGAGGCGGGTGCTT
>JBHGBF010000275.1:0-9614 GCA_041946865.1 Acidobacteriota bacterium
AACTGAAATCCTGGATCAATCCGCTGCACTGTTCCCGGATTAGAGCCTCGCGTAACAGCTGGCTTTTGGCCGCCTTCTTGGGCGTGGCTTTCGGCAGACGGTTCTACGCCAACTACTTCATTCAGATGCTGCCTGCGATGAGCATTCTTGGAGCAACGGGCCTTGCGCACTTGCTTGACAACGTTCGCCGTTACCGGGCCAGGGCATACCTGACCGCCTTCGCCCTGCTGGTACCCTTTGTCTTCTTCCATACCCGCACCATGGCTCATTGGTACTATCTCTTCAATCAGGAGGCGCACCAGAAAGCCCAACTCTGGAGGATGCACACAGCCTTGGCATCCACGATCCGGTGATCGCCCGCTGGTGATTCGGATCCCGCCAAACGTTATCCGGACCCCCTGCCGCACGACCTCAGGCCGTGTTCACCGTTGCTTTGGCTCTTGCGCTTCTCGCTTTGGCGCTCTTCGCTTTGGTTTCCGCTCGCTCCATGTTCTGTCTGGCCCGGTACTTGACGATCTTGCTTATCACGTCGAAGGGAATCGGCTGGTCTAACGGGAATCTGGCCGTTGCCTTGCCCGATTTGTAGGGCAACAGCTCCTCTTTCAGTTCCTCGCTCTCGAATGGCGTAGGATAGACCCCAATGTGCTTCTTGAACGCGGCAAAGTAAACCAGGTATCTGCCCTTGAGATTGAAGGCTGGTATTTGATAACTGATCGCCTCTTCCGCTTCTGGAGCAGCCTCCTTGATCGTCATCCTGACCTTTTGAAGGACTTCCTGAACATGTGCGGGGAAGCCCGAGACGTATTCATCGATGTCTTTGGGCGCCGTAGATTTGCCTCTCACTGAAATCCTCCTTGAGACCCTAAGCCATTTTCAGCCCCTCAAAGGTTGCAGTTCAAACGGCCTCGCTGCTTCTGCCCGGACAGCCATCAGTGCCTGGCCGGAGCCGACTGACAGCTCGAGAGTCACCAGAAGTCGGCACAGGACGGCGGGCCCCCTCGTATCGGGCGGCTGCCACGGTTGACCGGCTCACTCGGCTTGCCTCCAATCCACTGTCCCATCGTCTTTTGCGGGGCGGAGTGGGCATCTGCGCATGTTAGAATCAAGAATGCTCAAGCGTGAGACAGTGACCGCAGTACGGCGCCTGCTTCTGTTCGGTCTTGGTCTCGTGGCCGGTTCCTACCTGATACCCTTGCCTGCTTCGGGAGATGAGAATTTGAAGCAAAAAATCGAGCGATTCGCCCCGATTGAATTCGCCGGTCCGTTGCGCCACATCGTCCGAAGGTACGACGCTCTCCGGTGAGGAATTCGTATTCCTCGCCGATCCGGGCCACCATCTTCGCAGCCATGAGACGGTCGAGTTCGGGCCGTATCCGCGCCACCAGCGCGGGCAGGTCGTCGGTGGTAGGCTCAACGAGAAGCCGGGCCAGATTGTCGATGGTGCGGGGCACGTATTTTATTTCCTGCATGAGAAACAGGATCTCAGCGACCCCGCCGTGTGAGGGCCGTCACGCCGGGAACAACCTGTTCAATCCGGGAAAGCTCCCGCCGCGCGTGGCAGACCGCGCCCATGTCCTCATGCGTGGTGACAAAGATCCAAATCTTCCCTTGACCTCCGACAGCAGCCTGGAGGTGTTGCGGGCGCTCAGCGGGCCAAGATCGCGGCCACGGCGCTCCGCGGGCGCCCCGGCGGCGCCCTCCGCATGCTTCGATGTCCCCTCAGATACCATCACCGACGCCTTCATCTTCGCCGCCTGCTCCACCGGCGGCACCAAGGCATCGCAGTGTTCCGAGCGATCTTCAGCATCGCAGCGATGCCAGTTAGAGTGAGCATTTCGTCATGGGCCGCCACCATCGGCTCTCCCTCCGGCGGATGTGGAAACATCGCAAAGATCCGCCAGCGAATGCGATGATACAGAAGAGAAAGTGACGGAGGCAAGAAGGTCAGAGTTTACCCTGTAGGGCAGAAGCGTGCCCGGAACGAATTGCAGTCCCGAGTTTATTATGTCGCACTTAGAGTCTCTATTCGAATAACCCCGCTGTCCTCTCAGTTATGCCGGCGAAAAAAAACTCGTTCTTGAATCCGTGAAGCCGATCGAACGCCTCCCGCAATTCTGTTGAATCAATCTCGAAATCGTTTAGCCGGTACACGTCAATGTCCAAGATGATGCTCACCGAGCCCGCAGCCAAGCTTCTCTCCAACGCTTGTGTCATAATAGCAGAGTTTTCGCCCTGCCTGATGTTTAGACGAGCCAAGAAGCCGGCAAGTTCCCCAGTGATCCCCTCTGGCACAGTCGGAGGCGCAGTCAGGTGGTGGCTGTACTCGGTAGATCGAGCCGATTAATGTACCTGACGGCTATCCTGTTGACAAACTCGGGTGCAGCCAAAGATACGTATTCTTTCCAGAGACCGAATGCTTCGGGGAATACCTGTTCCCAAGAGGTGTAGGGCTTCGATCGGTTGAAAGTGAACCCGTCAAGCCGGAACTGGACCAGTTTCACTTCGTCTTCTGACACATACATGTACCCGTTAATACGATGGGTTGGCCGAAGGACTTGTTCGGAGTGTGGCAGCAACGAGGAGAGAGGCCGGTGCTTTACCAAGCCTCGAAGGAGGCTATGGTCCGCCGCGGGGGCGGGTGTGCGAGACAAAGCCCAATTCGCGATAGCGGAAGCAGGAAACGACATGATCATTGACCATCCCGGCGGCCTGCATGAAGGCGTAGCAGATGACCGAGCCGACAAAACGAAAGCCGCGCGCCTTCAGATCCCGGCTCATCGCGTCGGATTCGGGACTGCGCGACGGAATGTCCTTCAGACTCCGAACGCCATTGTCGATGGTGCGTCCATCCACAAACCGCCATATATAGGCATCGAAGCTCCCAAACTCGTTTTGCACTTCGAGAAAGCTCTTCGCATTCTGGATTGCGGACGACACTTTCAACCGGTTTCGGACAATACCCGGATTGTTGAGAAGACGCTCAATGTCCGATTCGCCGTACAGCGCGACTCGAGCCGGATCAAAACCGTGGAAGGCCTGCCGGTAGTTTTCACGCTTGTATAGTATCGTCTTCCAGCTCAGACCCGCCTGGGCGGCATCCAGGACCAGAAACTCAAACAGCCTCCGGTCGTCATGTACGGGCACACCCCATTCCTGGTCGTGATACTCGGTCATGAGAGGATCATCCCCAGGCCAGGGACATCGATCGACAGTCGGCATAGAGCCATAATACCAATGATGAGTGGCGAGCCGTATAATCGGAGTTGACCGGAGGGTAAAACGGATGAGGAGAAACGCGCTTCTCGGTCTTTGGCTGGCGGCAGTTCTGCTCTTTGTACTTGCTTGCGTCTGCCTCCCGCGTCGCTGGCAGTACTCCGGCGAGGGAAACTATCTTCTCGTCAACCTGGTCGCCGTCTGGGCTCTGATAACACTCGTCCCGGCAATGGGCGTTACCGTCTGGTGGTTTCGCAGGCGAGAATGACGTACATTGCGCCTTCGGGGTAGCCAAACAGCCGTTCATCGCCATCTGTGGAATTCGGGCACAGCCTTCCATGCGCTGGGGCGCACTGAACAAGCCGTCACGACGGATCAGCATTTTGTCCAGGCAGGCTACCGGGCTCTGATGGTTGACGCGTGAATCGAGTCCGCGCCAACGACCCTGCAAATAGGCCAACCCGAGATTGGGCGACCGGCGCTCCAGGGCTGGCCTAACATGGCGTGCAGCGGGCCCGCCCTCGGGCTTCTTGCACTGATCGTCTGGTGGTGATCCCGTGCGTGCCGCTGAACTTGGCGTTAGCCTCGACACGAGGGTGCGTGGTTGTATCTGCTGCAGCTGCGTATTTGAGATGCCCGAGCCGTATGAGCCGGATTTTATATGCGGTTTCCCGGGGGCGTAGGAGGCTTCCTCATAGATGAGACGCATTCTGTCATTGGTTTTGCTTTTCGCGGGAATTGGCTATATGAACAACCAACGGACATTCGGGGCGTCGGAAGAGGTCATCACTTTGGGTGGAGGCTGCTTCTGGTGCACCGAAGCGATTTTTGACGAGTTGAAAGGGGTGAGCCGCATCGAATCCGGATACTCCGGGGGCACTGTTCCCAACCCGACATACGAGCAGGTTTGCACCGGAAAGACCGGACACGCCGAGGTGATCCAGGTGACATTTGATCCTCAGGTCATCTCCTTGAAGGACATCCTGCACATCTTTTTCACGGTACACGATCCGACCACACTCAACCGGCAGGGGCCGGACGTCGGCACGCAGTATCGTTCGGCGATCTTCTACCGGGACGACGAGCAGAAACGAGTCGCCCAGGAAGTCATGCGGGAGGTCGAGGCTTCGAAGATCTGGAACGCTCCGCTGGTGACCACGCTGGAACCTTTTCAAGCCTTCTATCAGGCGGAGGACTATCACCAGACGTATTTCGCCTCCAATCCCAACCAGCCTTACTGCCGCGTCATCATTGCACCGAAGGTTGCGAAGTTTCGGGAGAAATACCGGTCGCGCTTGAAGAAGTGATACACATGGGGATGAGCACGGCTGCCCGGTAATTCCGGCCCGCGAATTCTCGTGGCTTTCACCAGTCGGCACGAACTCGAACCCGTGCTGACTCATAAAATTCTGAAAATTCGTGGACAAAATCCTTGGAGAAACTGCCACAATCTCCGCTGGAGATACTGAATGAGCTCAAACCTGACAGGCAGGCGCACGTTTTTGAAAGAGATGGCAGGTGCGACGGTCGTGTTGCCCTTCGCCTCGAACGCCGCCATTGCATCGGCCGATCTGACCATCAACGACGCCATCGGGATCATCCTCAAGAGCATCCCGCAAGCGCCGTTTCGTGACACGGTGGACACCGTCAAGTGCGGGGATCCGACCCGGAAGCTGACAGGAATTGTCACCACGTTCCTGGCAACCTATGACGTGATCCGCAGGGCGGCTGAGCTGGGCGCGAACCTGATCATCACTCATGAACCGACCTTCTACAACCACCGCGACGAGACCGATTGGCTTGGATCAGACGCGGTCTATGCCGCCAAGAAACGCCTTCTCGACGAGAAAGGGATCGTCGTCTGGCGTTTTCACGACTACTGGCACGCCGCTCGTCCCGACGGCATCCTGACCGGCGTTCTGAAGAAGCTGGGCTGGCAACCGACGGGCCAAGGAAACCTGTTCACCATTCCAGCCACTCCGCTGCGGGACCTGGCTCTTTCCGTTAAACAGAAGTTCGCGAGCCCGTCCGTGAGATTCGTCGGGAACCCCGATCAGTTGTGCCGGACGGTTGGTCTTTTGCCCGGGGCGTCTGGAGGCCGGCCGCAGATCATGCTGCTCAGCCGCGAGCCGAGCGATGCTCTGGTCTGCGGCGAGATTGCTGAGTGGGAAACGAGCGAGTATGTGCGCGACGCCGTGGCGGCGGGTCAGGCCAAAGGACTGATCATCGTCGGACATGTGCCGAGCGAGGAACCGGGAATGGAGTACCTGGTGGAATGGTTGAAACCCAAACTGCCGAATGTCGACATCACGCACGTGCCGGCCCGTAGTCCGTTCGTTTACGTGTAGGTGTCCAGAACAGAGAGGCCGCTTGATTCGGGATCCGGTTTCGGGCTGTTTCGCGATGGCGAGACGGCCGGCCGGCTGATCATGCGCCTTCCTTTCGAAGTCCTTGCCGGCCTGGTAAGCGCGCGCCGCCCGCCTCAGCCGGCTACTCGCTCGACCCAGCTGCGAATTGCGTCCTGGATGTCGCGGTACACTTCTTCCTGCGTTGGCGCCGATGGGCCTGTGCGGATCTTGAAGGAATGGTCGCCGCCTTTCACCGGGTAGATGGTCATGTTCGGTCTGCTGAACCAGGGTTTTAGTTCGTCCGGCGTGCCAAAACTGTCCCTGGTTCCCTGGACGATCAGGACGGGCAGCGCCAGACGGTCGAGATGCGCGGTTCGCAGCTGCTCGGACCTGCCGGGTGGGTGCAGCGGGTAGCCCAGCAGAATGAGGCCTGCGGCCGGGGGGGAATCCTGTCGGGCGGCCAATTGAGACGCAATCCGGCCGCCCATCGACTTGCCGCCGATGAAAACGCGATCTTCTGGACTCCGTAGCTCCCGTAATCTCCCGACAGCTGTTTCAAAGCAGGCTTCGAGAACCTCTGCCCGATCCGGAATCCGGCGCCTGGCTTCCATGTACGGAAAGTTGAAAGTCAGGACGTTAATGCCGCGTTGAGCGAGAGCCGAGGCGAAATCGCGGATGAACGGGCTGCTGTGCCCGGCTCCCGCTCCATGGGCAAGCACAAAGCCGGCTGGGAGAGGCGCTCCACCGGCAGGGTAGTAGGCGGCGCTCACGGTGCGACCGCCCAGAACTTCCAGCTCTTCTGGTCGGACTTCAATTCGTGTGATCATAGTCGGCCCAGGCGGCCTCCAGAAAAAGGTGCCCGGATACTGACAGAGACGCAATCGCGGGCGTGTTCGTTACTCCAGGGTCCTCTTGTCCAGGACACGCCTGGCCTTGCCCTGGCTCCGCTCCAGCGTTTGCGGTTCCACAAGCTTCACCTTGACCGACACTCCCAGGACCGAGTGTATCTTCTTGGCGAGCGATGCCTGAAGCTCGCTCATTTTACTCAGCCGGCTCATACCTTCGACAAACTGCTTCTCGGAAACCTCGACCCACACTTCCAGGCTGTCGAGGGACGCCTCTCGGGTCACGACGAGCAAGTAGTGAGGAGAGGTGCCTTCGGTCTCCATGAGGACATGCTCGATCTGGGTCGGAAAGACGTTCACTCCGCGGATGATGAGCATGTCATCGGTTCGACCCCTGATCCGGGACATTCGGGCCGTCGTCCGCCCGCAGCGGCACGGCTTAGTGGTGACGGCCGTCAGGTCACGGGTCCGGTAGCGGATGATCGGGAGCGCTTCCTTCCAGAGCGGCGTAGCGACGAGCTCGCCGATCTCGCCCTCCTTTACGGACTGCTGAGTCGCAGGATCCAACACTTCCCACAGGAAGTAGTCTTCGGACATGTGCATCCCGTCCTTGGCGACCTCGCACTCGCCTGAAAATCCGGGCCCGCAAAGCTCGCTCATCCCGTAGTTGTCAGTCGCGGAAAGTCCGAGACCGCACTGAATCCGGCTTCTCATCCCTTCGGTCCACGGTTCGGCTCCAAAGAGTCCCCACCTGAGCCGGATGTCGCGGCCGATCACCATCCCGCGCTTCTCGGCTTCCTCCGCGATATGCGCGGCATACGAAGGGGTGGATACGAAGGTTGTGGACCCGAAGTCCGCCATGAACATCAGCTGGCGGTCCGTGTTTCCGGAGGAAACGGGAACCACGGTCGCGCCGACTCGTTCCAGCCCGTAATGCAGGCCAAACCCGCCCGTGAACATCCCGTAGCCGAAAGAGATTTGGGCGACGTCGTCCTGCCTGACGCCGGCGGCCGAAACCATTCGAGCCACCAACTCGACCCAGGTGTCGAGGTCCTTGCGGGTGTACCCGACGACGGTAGGCTTCCCCGTCGTGCCGCTCGACGAATGGACGCGAACCAGGTCCTTGGCCGGGACCGCGAATAATCCGAAAGGATAGTTTTGATGGAAATCAGCCTTCGTGGTGAACGGGAGTAACTTGATATCGTCCAGGCAACGAATGTCTGAGGGACACACTCTTGCAGCCTTCATCTTTTCCCGGTAAACCGGCACACGGCTGTAGGCATACTGGACTGTCTCCTTGAGACGTTCCAGTTGCAGGGCCATGATCGACTTCCGGTCGGCACATTCCCACTTGTGGTCCCAGATGGGGTGGTCAAAAACGCTGGCGTTTGGAATCGAACTCAATGATCGTCACCTCACTCTTTCTTCCACTGCACCAGGCCGCTGCCCGGTGGAGACTTCCTTAACCGGCCCGAAGGCGCGGCTCAAGATCTCAGGTTGAACCGGCCGAGTAACGAGGCTCACCAGAGGAACAACCAGCAAGGGCAGAGACATCGTGATGGCGCCGGCCAGCGGAATTCCGTCCTTGCCCCAGAGCAGGAAGAGCGCTATGGCGCAGGCAAGACCGGCTGAAATCCCCGCGAATGCGCCCGCTTTGGTGGTCCCTTTCCAGAAGAGCCCGAAAAGGTAAGGGGCGAGAAAAACGCCCGCCAGTGTCCCCCACGACATCACCATGAGGTTCACAATGACGTCGGGCTGCTTGAGGGCGATGACCAGCGAAAGGGCAACGAAAATACCACACAACAGCCGCAACAGCCGGACAGTCCTTTTCTGATCCATCTTCCGGGAATGGCCAAAGACGTCGAGGGCGATCGCCGAGCTCGAGACCAGCACGAGGGACGACAAGCTCGACATCGAGGCGGAGAAGACCAACAACAGAATCACCATCACCAGCCAGTACGGGACATAAGTCGTGATGAAGTGGGGCATGAGCAGGTCCAGGTTTGGTTCGTGGGTGACCGGGTTGGTAATGGGCGCCAGGTCAACTGCCGGATTGGTGTAGAAGAGGTGAGTCAAAGCGCCTGTGTAGTAGGCGCCGAAGGCCATGAAGAGCGAGAAAATCCCCGCAATCGTCAGGGCCCGGGTGACGTCCGCCTTGCTTCTCAGGGAGTAGAACTTCTGCACCATCTGTGGAAGCGCCCAGGGACCGAAGCTGGTGATCAAAACGAGTGAGAAAAGCACCAGCCAACCCGGAGCAAGGATCTCCCAGCCGGGAGGCCCGAGCAATGTGCTCTTGAACAAACCGGGCGCTGTCCGTTCCGGCGCAGAAAGGAGAGCGCTGGTCGTCTCGACAAGTCCCCCTTTGGCCTGCACCAGCAGGAAGACCATCAGAAGCACGCCTGCAAACTCAACAAGTCCGCGGATGAAGTCGCTCAGCGCCACGGCGAAATAGCCACCCATGATCAAATACACGCCGGTGAGACCGGCCAGGAAGAAAAGGGCCTGATCGTATTGCAATCCGAGTGCCTTCTCAAACAGATAGCTGAGCCCCATGTAGACTGAGGCCGAATAAGGCACCAGGAAGACAAAGACGACGACCGCAGCCACGATTTGCAGGGCCGGACTGCCGTACCTCGCATTGAGAAACTGCGGCATCGTGAGCGTATTGAGGCGGGTGGTCATCTCCCGGGTTCGACCCGCCAGCAGCTGCCAGGCGAGTATCGTACCGATGAGAGTGTTGCCGAGCACAATCCACATCGTGTGAAGGCCGAATCCCCAGCCCAATTTGCCTGCGTAGCCTATGAACAGGACGGCAGAGAAGTAGGTCGTGCCGTAAGCGAAAGCGCTCATCCACGGGCCCAGAGAACGGCCGGCCAGGAAGAAGTCGCCGACCGACTTCGTCCGGCGCATGCACCAGGCCCCGATTCCGAGCATCAGCACGACATAAACGAACACCATCATCAGGTAGACAAGTCGCATACCCACTCCTTGCGGTTTTTGCCCGCGGATGGCGGCTCGTCAGCCGTATGAAGATAGGTTGGCTCGCGTCAGACGGCCGCGAGCTCCCGCTGTGTGACCAGTGGTATTCCTTCCTCACGGAGGATCGCTTCCCCCAGCTCAATCTGCTCTACGCCGAACGCGATCATCGAGGAGATATAGTCAAGAGTTGTGTATGACTTTTTTATGAGAGGGCATGAGCGCATCCTCG